>JAICGL010000181.1 GCA_025923175.1 Acidimicrobiia bacterium | reverse complement strand
CCGAGCTCCGCAACCTGCTCCAGGTCGCCTCAGTGCTGGGCCGGGTCTTCAACTTCTCGCTCCTCGGCGCAGTGGCGGGGCTGCAGAGAGACAAACTCGAACGGGCCCTGCTTCAACTCGAAGACCTCGACTTCGTCTACCAGAGCGCCCTGGCACCGGAGCGCCAGTACTCCTTCAAGCACGTCCTCGCCCAGGAAGCCATCTACCAGACCCTCGTGCGGCCCCGGCGCGAGGCCCACCACGCCGCCGCCGGGAAAGCCATCGAAGACCTCTACTCCGACCGGCCCGACGAGTGGATCGAGATCCTGGCCCACCACTACACCCGCAGCGGCGACGACGCCAAAGCCCTCACCTACCTGGAACTCGCCCACAACAAGGCGAGCCGGGACTACGCCCTCGCCGAGGCCAAAGGCTTCTTCGAGGACGCCATGCGGATCCTCGACCGGGCACCCGATACGCCGCAACACCGGACTCAGCGGGTCCGGTTCCTGGCCAACGAGTTCATCGTGCACTACATGCTCTTCGAGATTCCCGCCTTCATCGAGCTCGCCACCCGTCACCAGGAGCTCGCCGACAGCATCGACGACATCGGCCTCCGAGGGCTCTTCTACGAGAGGCTCGGTTACTGCCAATGGATGCTCGGCCGTCTCATCGAGAGCCTCGACACCTGCCTACGAGCGGCGGAGATGTGCGAGGCCGGCGAGAACACCTCGGGCGCCGGGCAGGCCTACACCGTGCTCGAATGGGTTCACTTGGTCCTAGGCAACTACGCCGAGGTGGACGGCTGGAAGCAGAAAGCGCTCCGTGCGTTCGAGCGAGACTACGACCCGTTCCATTACATGTTGGCCCGCACGGGTTCGGCCTGGGCTCACATCATGCGGGGCGCATGGTCCGACGCCGTCCAGGAATCCGAGGAAGCCATGCGCGCCGGCCAGGAACACGACGATCCCGGGCTCATCTGCTTTTCCCACTTCATGCTCTGCTGCGCCTACACCGGCGAGGGACGGTACGAGGAAGCCCAGTCCAATGGCGAGTTTGCCCTCCAGAAGGCCCCCACGCTGGCTGAGACCGTCTACTCGAAGAGCTTCCTCGCAGGCGCGTGGTGCCGCTTGGGCCAGGCCGAACGGGCCGTCGAGACACTCGTGCCGCTCGCTCCGCTCTACGACGCGAGCCAATTCGCCGTCGGCCAGATCCTCAACGCCTGTTACCTCGGCGAGGCCTACTGTCGGACCGATCGCCTGAAAGAAGCCGCCGAAACGCTCGAAGGAACGATCGAGCACACCGAGCGGATCCGGATGCCGTTCTACCTCGGTTCGGCCCTGCGTCTCCGTGCCGAGGTCGCCCGGAAGGCCGACTTCACCGAGCCAGGCCGCCTGCGTGCGTCGGGATACTTCGAGAAGGCCATCGACGTACTGTCCGAGATCGGAGCGGAGAACGAGCTTGCCCTCGCCCGGGCTGGCTACGCCAGGTTGTGCCGCGAGAGCGGTGACAACGACAAGGCCCGCCGGTACTACCGCACCGCACTCGAAACCCTCGAGCGGCTCGGATCGCTGGCCGAGCCACCGGTCATTCGCAAGGCGCTCGCTGAGCTGAACGAATAGGAGGTGGCCCGTAGAACGCTCGCGCCCGCCGATTCAGGTTGGCAGCACGGCTTGGGTCTGGGTGACGAAGGCGACGAGTTTGCCGGCGTCGTCGCGGATTTCTGTGGCCAGGACGATGGTCTGGCGCCCGACGTGCAGGGGGTGGCAGGTGGCCGTGGCGGTGCCGGACCTGAGCGCTCGCAGGAAGTTGGTCTTCGACTCGACCGTGGAGGTGACCGCACCTTCGGGGAGGTTGAGGAAGGCGCAGATGCCGCCCACTGAATCGGCGAGGGTCATGATTGCGCCGCCGTGGAGGACGCCGCCGGCGGTGCAGCGGTCGGCGCTCCACTCCATCTTGGCCTTCACCTCTTCCGGCCCTGCGGCGTCGACCTCGACGCCGCAGGCAACCGAGAAGGGCATGGCCTCCACCAGCGTCATGCCGGCACCTGGAGCTGGCGCCTCCGGGCCAGTCCTCCGATGAAGGCCAGGGCGGCGACGAGGAACAGGGTCACGCCGAGCTCGGTCTCCCCCTCCAGAAGGGCGACCGCGCCGGCGACGTCGAGCAGGACGGAATCGATGAGAAGGAAAGTGTGAAGGTTCATGCCCGCAGTGTGCGGTACACACGGAGCCGAATCGATTACGTCTCAGGTAATGCCAGCCGGCGGATATCTCGTTCGAGGGTGAGGATGCCGTCGGCCTTTTCGACGCAGAGGGCGATGCCGGCTCTGGCGGCCTTCTCTTCGAGCTCCGCGTCGAGATAGGCGGTATAGAGGATGATCGCCTGGTCAGGCCGCTCCTCTTTGATCAAGCGGGCCGTCAGGAGACCATCCAGGCCGGGCATGTTGTAGTCGAGGACCACCACGTCGGGATCGGCCTGGTTCATCTCCGGCAGCGCGGACGCGCCGTTGGCAGCCGACCCGACGACGTCGAAGTCGTCGAGCGTCAGCATCTGCTCGAGCAGAAGGCGCATCTCTGGTGTGTCTTCGATGACAAAGACCCGGATCACAGACGCGAATGATGGCACGTCCGCGGCCTCCGACCGGGTCAAGGGCAGGCGGTGGCGCCGCTGGTGCCGGCACAGGTGCTGTAGCGGCGCAGCTCGGCCGACAGCGAGGCGACGTCCGGCACTCGCCCGGGATCGCTCACGAGGAGGTTGTCGAGTTCCCACGGATCCCGGGTGAGGTCGTAGTACTCCTGCCATTGCACGGTGGTGTTGTCGGCGCCGTAGTACTCGATGTACTGCCAGCCGGCGGTGCGAAGCGAGGCCCAGGTGGGAATACCCCGGTGTGCCTCGTAGCGCGGAGGGTTCGGCCGGCCGAGGGGCCCGAACTCGAGCAGTTTCACCTGCCTGCCGGGCTGACCCGGGAGGAAGGATCGCCCGTCGAGCGGATAGTGCACCTCCGGCGGCGAGTACTGCGCCGCCTGGAGATACGTCGGGAGGAAGTCCTCGCCGCCCACGAGCCGGTCGTCGGTGCCGCCTGCGGGGAACACGCCGTCCCAGCGCACCAGGAACGGAGCCTGAACGTGTTCGGTGTACGGCAGCCCCTTGCTGGTCACGCCCCGCTCGCCCCAGCTGTAGCCGTTGTCGGTGGTGAAGATCACCAGGGTGTTGTCGAGTTCGCCCCTGTCCGCCAGCTTCTGCATGACGGTCTCGACCATGTCATCGGCGGCCAGCAGCGTGCGGAGCTGTCCGTCGTGGTTCGCAATCGAGCAGTCGTTCGAGTACCGCTTGGCCTGCAGGTACGGGACCTTGTCGGCCTTCTCGGCGGGGTTGCCCTCGACGCTCACCGCCGGTGTCGGAGTCCAGGCCGGGACGGGGACGTTGTCGTGGCGGTCGGCCCAGGTGTAGAGGGCGTTTACGTCGCAGCTGCTGGTGGTGGCCGACTCATCCAACTTGTTGTCGTGAGGGGCGTGGGGTGCCACCTGCATGAACCACGGCCGGTCGTCATCGGCCTCGAAGTCGTCGACGAACCCCGCTGCCTTGGCGCCGATCCAGTCGGTCGTGTAGGGGGCGATCTCGGTGTGATAGGTCGCCTCGCCCAGGTTCTTCACCCAGAACGGAATGTCCGTGTAGTCGCCCTGGAAAGCGGCGTAGGCGTCGAAATGCGGCGGCTCATACTTGTAGTGCCAGTCGCTGATGAACTTGCCGACGAGGCCGGTCGTGTAGCCGGCGTCGCGCAGGTAGCGCGGGATGATCCAGTCCCGGTCGAGAGTGCCGCCCAGATGGTTGTCGAACACGCCGTGGTTGTGCCCGTAGCGGCCGCTCCAGATCGTCGCCCGCTCCGGACAGCACAGCGGTGTTGTCGTCACCGCCTGGGTGAACGTGGTGCCGCCGGCCTGCAGCCACTGCTTGGTCTTCGGCAGCACCTCGGCCACGTCCATCACCCCCTCGTAACGCAGGTCGTCGAGCAGGATGAAGAGGATGTTGGGCCGGCTCTTGGTGACCGGCGTGAACCCGTCCGGAAGCGGTGCGGTGCCGGTCGGTCCTTCGTCCGCCGTCGTCGCCGGTTTCGGGCGGAAGGGTGCGGCGCCGACGATCGGGCTGTTGAGCCGGGGCAGTTCGGCGAAACGTGGGGCCGTGCCGAACGGGAGCACCGAGCCTCCGGCGTTGACCTCCCAGTACCCGGCATTGTCCGGCGTCGGCACGAGAGCGACAAAGCCACTGCCCGACCCGCCGGTCGCGCTCCCCGCCGAACCGAAGAAGCCGGCGTCGCCGTAGGCGAAGAGTCCGCCGTCCGAGGCCAGTAGCCAGTAACCGGCTCCGGTCGGCGTCGCGCCCATGCCGACGATCGGCCGGTTCAGTCGGATGGCGCCGGTCGAGCCGAAGAAGCGGGCGTCACCGAAAGAGAAGATGCCGCCGTCCGACGCCACGAGCCAGTAGCCCGCACCGGTGGGCGTGGCGGCCATACCCACGATCGGGCGGTTCAGGCGGATGGCGCCGGTCGAGCCGAAGAAACCCGCATCACCGAACGAAAAGATCCCCCCATCCGACGCCACCAACCAATAACCCCGCCCGCTCGGCGTCGCCGCCATCCCGACGATCGGCTGGTTGAGACGGATGGCGCCGGTCGAGCCGAGGAATGGCGCCCCGCCGCCCGGGAAGACACCGCCGTCGGCGGCCACCAGCCAGTAGCCGCCCGGCTCCGGAGCGGCCATCGGCGTGACCGCTCGGGCAGGCCCGAGATCGCCGGCGAGCAACGGAACCAGCGTCGCGATGAGGCTGACGCACACCGTCATCAGGGAGACGCGCCGCCCGCGCACGCGTCGCAATGCCCCAAAGGGGTCCATCTGCCCACTGCCTTTCAGTGCCGACGCCGGGGACACCGCCGCACCAGCACACCTCAGCCCGTTGCCCCTCTAGTTCTCCTTAACGAGACCCAGTTCCTGCCTGCCACACTCCTGCCGGAGTGTTCTTCGAGGCAGCGTGCGCGACGGTCGGAGGTCAGTTCGTGTTGGCGAGGCGCTGGCCGTGGTCGCTCTCCTCGGGGCGGACTTCGCTGGATCCCTCGGAGGCGACCCGCCATCGGGCGAGGTCACCGCCGGGGGTCAGGACCTGGCCGGCCGCGAGCGCGTCCGCGATGCGTCGCCGCACCTCCGGTTCATCTGCGGGCTCCGCGGCGAAGAGCACTCTGAGCCGGACGACGTCGCCGTCGCGCTCGGCGGAGGTGTGGTGCGGCGCCAGCGGGCAGGGGGGCTCGTGCTCCCAGCTCCCGCAGAGCGCCACCGTGATCGCTCCTCCCGGAGCGCGCAGATCCTGCTCGCTCTCCATGGCCAGAACCGCATCGTGAGCGAAGACGGCACGCACCTGACCGAAGGTACCCGCTCAGCAGCGGCGGGCGTTCACGGTGCTGCCGACAAGATGGCTGACGAAGTCGACGCACGTCGTGCCGTGGCCGACGAAGGTGAAGACGATGCCCGTTCCGTCTTCGTGCACCGTGCGCACCGGGAGCGGGAATGACCGTTGGATGTCCTGGAGTGGCTGGCTGTTCCCGAGTTTGGCCTGCGTCCAGGCGTCAGAGATCTGCTGGTGGGTGAACTGGCCGGCGACGGCCTCCACTGCGATGCGCTCACGTTCGGTGCGGCGACCGTGGTCCGGATGGTGGTTCACGGCCGTGAGGGCAGCGGCGCCGACGATAAAGGCAGCGAAGCCGACGGCTTCTCTCATCTGAAGCATGCGTAGGTGGCCCCTCGTTCGAAGCGTTCGCCTTTCCTGACGTTCGGACGAGGGGGCCATGACGTCCGAAATGGGACGAATCAGCGATCACGCGGACGATTCGGTGATAGCGCCTAGTGCAGCGGCAGGACGTCGAGCGCCGGCTCACGGGCAAGCGCCGCTTCCAGCACGACCTGGCGGTGGCAGCGGCGCTGGTCGTTCTCCAAGCAGAGGACGGCGATGCGGCGCCCGTCCGCCGAGGCGATGAGCCGGTCGACCGCGTCGGCCGGTTCGCCGGTGGCAAGGTGGTCGCGCATGAGCTCCATCGCCGCGTCAAAGTCCTCGACGTCGCGGAAGGCGTTGCCGAGCAGTGGCTCGTGCCGGTACGTGATCCCGGCGGCGGACAGTGACTCGGCGAGCCGCTTCTTCGAGAAGCCGGGCCGCCGGCTGTAGGGGCTCGCCCGCACGTCGACGAGCTCCTCGACACGACTCTGCTGGAGCCGCTCGATCAGACCGGCGACGGTCAGGCCTTCGTACCCGACGCTGTAGATCCGGCCCACCGCCCTAACGTACTGGTGAGTCACGACCAGGAGGTCCCCCGATGCAGTGTCCCGTTGACGGCACCACCCTCGCCATGTCCGATCGCCAGGGCGTGGAGATCGACTACTGCCCCCAGTGCCGCGGCGTCTGGCTCGACCGCGGGGAGCTCGACAAGCTCATCGATCGGGAAGCGAGCGCCGCTCCGGCACCTCCACCCCGGGATCAGGACCGCGATCGGGATCGCGACTCTGATCGGGAGCGCGAGCGGCGGTATCGCGACGACGATGACGACGACCGCCACTTCGGCGGTCATGGCGGTCACAAGAAGAAGCGCAAGGGCTTCCTCTCCGAGATCTTCGAGTTCGGGGAGTAACGTTCGCACCGATGGGGACGGCAACTGAGCCGAAGGATCCGGTCCGGCCCGAACAGCGGGCCGACGGCCGGGGCGACGGTGGCGCAGACCGCCCGCCGTGGCGGGTGGAAGGGGCCCGGCCGAAGTCCTCCCGCCTCGGCCGCATGACTGACAACCGCGGCCGTCCCCGACCGTCGTTCTGGACGATCCTCGCCGTTGCGCTACTCGTGAACTGGATCGTCTCGTCGATGATGCTGGCCGAGGAGACGCGGGCCCGGATCCCATACACCGTCTTCCGGGCCCAGGTGGAAGCTGGCAACGTGTCGGAGATCACCTCCACCGAAGACGCCATCGAGGGTCGCTTCAAAGCGAAGGTGAAGTACCCGCCCGCTGGCGACGAAGCGAAAGAGGTCGATCTCTTCTCCACCTACCGGCCGAGCTTCGCCGAAGACGAGATCTTCAAGCTCCTGTCCGACAAGGGCGTCGAGGTCAACGCCAAGTCGCCCCCCGGGCCCTCGTTGCTGGAGCGCGTGCTGCTCGGCTTCGGGCCCACGCTGCTCTTCGTCGGGTTGCTGCTGTTCGTGTCCCGCAAGATGGCCAGCGGCCTCGGCGGCGGCGGGATCGGCGGCATCGGCAAGACCAAGGCGCAGCGCTACGACCCCGAGACCGTCGGCAAGCGGGTCAGTTTCGAGGACGTCGCCGGGATCGACGACGTCGAGGACGAGGTCGCCGAGATCGTCGACTTCCTGAAGAACTCCGAGCGCTACCGCAAACTCGGCGCCACCGTCCCCAAGGGCGTGCTGCTGTCGGGCCCCCCGGGGACGGGCAAAACGCTGCTGGCCCGGGCCCTGGCCGGCGAGGCCGACGTGCCGTTCTTCTCGGTGTCGGCGTCGGAGTTCATCGAGATGATCGTCGGCGTCGGCGCCAGTCGTGTCCGCGACCTCTTCGAACAGGCCAAGGCCGCGGCGCCCGCCATCATCTTCATCGACGAGCTCGATTCCATCGGCCGCGCACGCGGACAGACGGTGCTCGGCGGGTCGAGCGAGCAGGAGCAGACGCTCAACCAGATCCTGACGGAGATGGACGGCTTCTCGAGCCGCGAAGGGATCATCGT
>JAICGL010000180.1 GCA_025923175.1 Acidimicrobiia bacterium | reverse complement strand
CCAGGTCGGCATCCACTCGGGCGGGCGGTGGGTCATGGACCTCTCCCCCGACGACGTGTGGTGGTCCACCTCCGACATCGGCTGGATCGTCGGCCACAGCTACATCGTCTACGCCCCAATGCTGGCCGGGGCGACGACCATCGCCTTCGAGGGCTCCATTGACCACCCCGGGCCGGAGGCCTTCTACAAGATCATCGAGGACAACGTCGTCACGGGCATGTTCACGTCGCCGACGGCGGCCCGGCTGATGATGCGCTACGGCGAGAAGGCGGCGGCGGGGATCGACCTGACGTCGCTGACCCGGGTCGTGTGCGCGGGCGAAGTCCTCAACCCGCCGGCCTGGGAGTGGCTGCAGAAGACCCTGCTGGAGGATCGCATCCCGGTCATCGACCACATGTGGCAGACGGAGACTGGCGGCCCGCTGTTCGGCAACCCCTACGGCATCGCCATGCTGCCGATCAAGCCCGGGTCGGCCGGGATCCCGTTGCCGGGTTGGGAGGTCGAGATCGTCGATGACGACGGCAAACCGGTGGAGGGCCCCGGCGTCAAGGGCATCGTGACCATCCAGCGCCCCTTCCCCAGCATGCTGACGACCATCTGGAACGACGCCGAGCGTTACGAGCGCGACTACTGGAGCAAGCTGCCCGGCGTCTACTACACCGGCGACGCCGCCGAGTACGACGAGGACGGGTACTTCTGGTTCAGCGGCCGGGCCGACGAGATCATCAAGATCGCCGGCCACCGCATCGGCACCATCGAGGTGGAGACGGCGTTCCTCCGCCACCCGGCGGTGGCCGAGGCCGGCGTGACCGGCCGGCCCGACGAGCTGCGGGGTGAGGTCATCTCGGCCTTCATCGTCCTCAAGGGCGACAACACGCCGTCCGAGGAGCTGCAGAAAGAGTTGCTGGCCACCGTCCGCAAGGAGCTCGGCCCGGTGGCGGTCATCGCCGACTGCAACTTCGTTAGCGGGCTGCCCAAGACCCGCAGCGGCAAGATCATGCGCCGGGTCTTCAAGGCCGTAGCCATGGGGAAGGACGTCGGCGACGTCTCGACGATCGAGGACGAGGGCTCTGTCGAGGACGCCCGGGAGGCGTGGGCCGAGATGGTCAAGGAAGTGGAATCCAACCGCCCGTCGTAAGATTCCTGGGGGAGGGAGATCTTTGCTGCTTGCTGCGTTTGCCACCGTGCTGATGCTTCTGGGCCCTGTCCCGCCGGTGCAGGCGGCCGGGCCCGTGCCCGAGCACCACGTGTTCGCCGTTCTGCGGGACTACTTCCCGTCGAGCGCCGTCAGCATCAAGCAGGGAGAGCGGATCCGCTTCGTCGACACCGACCCGACGGCGGGGCCCGGCCACTCCTTCACCGAAACCGTCCCGGAGGGCGTGACCCCGAGGTTCGACTCGGACATCGTCCCGCCCTACACCTTCAAGGACGTGGCCAACGTCGAGACGCTGCCACCCGGGCAGTACTCCTTCAACTGCAAGATCCATAACGTCCTGAAGGGCCAGCTGACGGTTGGCTGACGTTCAGGTAGCCCAGATTCTGGGCGGCGACGTGGCGGTGGGCTCCACCGTCACGGTCAAAGGCTGGGTGCGGACCCGGCGTGATTCCAAAGCCGGCGGCGGCCTTTCGTTCCTCACCGTGTCGGACGGGTCGTGCTTCGACGCCGTCCAGGCCGTGGCCCACCCCTCGTTGGGGAACTACGAGAGCGAGGTGCTCCACGTCACCACCGGCTGTGCCGTGGTGGTGACCGGCGAACTGGTGGAATCGCAGGGGAAGGGCCAGTCGGTCGAGATCCAGGCGTCGGCCGTCGAGGTGCTGGGTTGGATCGACGACCCCGACACCTACCCGGTGGCGGCCAAGCGTCACAGCTTCGAATACCTCCGTGAGGTTGCCCACCTCCGGCCCCGCACCAACACCTTCGGCGCCATCACCCGGGTGCGCCACTGCCTCTCCCAGGCGCTGCACCGGTTCTTCCACGAGCGCGGCTTCTTCTGGATCCACACGCCGATCATCACGGCCAACGACGCCGAAGGCGCCGGAGCGATGTTCCGGGTGTCGACGCTCGATCTCGCCAACCTGCGGGGAATCCCTGATTTCTCCGATGATTTCTTCGGCCGGGAGACCCACCTCACGGTGTCGGGCCAGCTCAACGTCGAGGCTTACTGCCTGGCCATGAGCAAGGTCTACACCTTCGGCCCGACGTTCCGCGCCGAGAACTCCAACACTGCCCGGCACCTCGCCGAGTTCTGGATGGTGGAGCCCGAGATCGCCTTCGCCGACCTCTCCGATCTCGCCGATCTGGCCGAGGATTGCCTGAAGTACATCTTCGCCGCAGTGCTCGCCGAACGGCCCGACGACATGGCTTTCTTCAACCAGCGCATCGACGAGGGCTGCATCGCCCGGCTCGAGGCGCTGGTCGACTCGACCTTCGAGCGGATGGACTACGGCGACGCGATCGCCGCGCTGCAGAAGGCCGCCGAAGGCGGGATCAACTTCGAGTTCCCGGTGGAGTGGGGCGCCGATCTCCAGTCGGAACACGAGCGGCACCTGACCGAGGTGCTCGTCGGCCGGCCGGTCATCGTCATGAACTACCCCAGGGAGATCAAGGCGTTCTACATGCGCCAGAACGACGATGGGCGCACGGTGGCGGCCATGGACGTCCTTGCCCCGGGCATCGGCGAGATCATCGGCGGCAGCCAGCGGGAGGAACGTCTCGACCGGCTCGACCAGCGGATGGAAGAGCTCGACCTCGACCGCGACTCCTACTGGTGGTACCGCGATCTGCGCCGCTACGGCACCGTCCCCCACGCCGGGTTCGGCCTCGGCTTCGAGCGGACGATCATCTACGCCACCGGCATGGCCAACATCCGCGACGTGATCCCGTTTCCGCGCACTCCGAAGAACGCCGACTTCTAGGCTCGTTGGCTGTCGACGCCACCACCTGCTTCCATCACAAGGACCGGCCCACCGGGCGCACCTGTACGCGGTGCGGGCGGCCGGCCTGCCCCACGTGCCTGCGGGACGCTCCAGTGGGGGCGCACTGCTTCGAGTGTGTACGGGCCGCCGGTCCATCGCAGCAGCAGCGGATGCCCCAGCGGGCGAGCGGTTGGGCCGCCGTCCCGCCCGTCACCAAGGGGATCATCGTCCTCAACGTCGTGGTGTTCGTGCTCACCGTGATGAGCGCCGGCGGCGATCTCGGCGGCGGGCGAGGGCGCCTGCAGGGCGATCTGGCCCTGTTCGGGCCGGACATCGAGTACGGCGACTGGTGGCAGCTGTACCGGCTGGTGACCTCCGGGTTCGTCCACTTCGGGCTGATCCACCTCGCCTTCAACCTGGTCATCCTGTACCGGTTCGGAGAGATGCTGGAGCCGGCGCTGGGGCCGCTCCGGTTCACCGGGCTCTACCTGGCGTCGCTGCTCACCGGGTCGTTCGGCGCGCTGGCGCTGTCGCCCCACGCCTTCACCGGCGGCGCATCCGGCGCCGTGTTCGGTCTCGTGGCCGCCGCCGCCATCGGCCTCCACCAGCGGGGCATCAACGTGTGGCAGAGCGGCGTGGGCGGCCTCCTCGTCGTCAACCTCGTGCTCACCTTCGTCGTGCCGGGCATCTCCATCGGTGGGCACGTCGGCGGCATGGTCGGCGGCTTCCTGGTCGGCGCCTTCATGCTCCGGCTGGAGACCACCCGCCGGTCGGTCATCGACGGGGTGCTCGTCGCCGCCATCATCTCGGCCCTGGCGGTGACGGGCTCGGCGCTGGTGGCCCGATGAGTGATCCCCCGATGAGTGATCCAGGGGAGGAGCCGACAACCGCTTCCGGGATCCCGCTACCGCCCGCAGCCGGGCCCGACGACGTCGCACCGGGCCTCGAGGAGCGCCTCGGCCGGCCCGGCGAATTCCCCTTCACCCGGGGCATCCACGCCGGGATGTACCGCACCCGGCCGTGGACGATCCGCCAGCTGGCCGGCTTCGCCACCGCCGCCGACACCAACAAGCGGTACCGGATGCTGCTCGACCGGGGCGCCACCGGCATCAACGGCGTCTTCGACTATCCCAGCCTGCGGGCGGTCGGGTCCGACGACCCCGTCGCGGCGTCCGACGTCGGGCGGGGCGGCGTGGCCGTCGACGTCGTCGACGACTTCCACGATCTCTTCGCCGGGATCCCCCTCGATCAGGTGAGCGTGTCACTGGTGTCGTCGCAGCCGGTCGGGGCGGCCCCGCACCTGGCCATGTTCCTGGCCGCCGCCGAGCGGCGGGGATACCAGCGGGCGACGCTGGCGGGCACGAGCCAGAACGACTTCCTCATGGAGACGGCCATCACGATCGCCCCCGAGGCGCTACCGCCGGCGGCGTCGTTCCGGGTCGAGTGCGACGTGGCGGAGTTTTGCATCCGGGAGCTGCCCCGGTGGAACCCGATCAGCGTCACCGGTTACAACTACCGGGAGGCCGGCGCCGACGCGCCGTTGGAACTGGCCCTCACCCTGGCCCACGGCCGGGCTGCGGCCCGGGAGCTGATCGGCCGGGGCCTGGCTCCGGAAGCGGCGCTGCCGAAGATCTCGTTCTTCCTCGACGCCCACACCGACTTCTTCGAGGAGATCGCCAAGTTCCGGGCCGCCCGGCGGATGTGGGCCCGGTTCGTGCACGACGACCTCGGCGTGGAGGACACGGCGGCCCAGAAGTTCCGATTCCACGTGCAGACGTCGGGCGTGACGATGACCGCCCGTCTCCCGCACCTGAACATCGCCCGCAGCGCGATCCAGGCGCTGTCGGCGGTGCTGGGCGGCACGCAGTCGCTCCACGTCGACGGGTACGACGAGGCGCTGTCGATTCCGGGCGAGCACGCGGCACTGATCGCGCTGCACACGCAGCACGTCCTCCTCTGGGAGACGGGCGTGGGCAACAGCGTCGACCCGCTCGGGGGCAGCTACCTGGTGGAGCACCTGACCGATGCCATGGAGGAACGGGCCGGAGCACTGGTCGACCGCATCGAACGCATGGGCGGGCTGGTGTCGGCAACCGAGGAGGCCTGGGTCCACCGTGAGTTGTCCAAGCGGGCCTTCGCCGACCAGCAGGCCCTGGAGGACGGGCGCCGCCGGGTGGTGGGGATCAACGCCGGCCTCGACGACGGCGCCGGCGCCGAGGAGCCCGTCGAGCCGTTCCAGCTGCCGCCCGGGGCGCTCGACGCGCAGCGGCGCCGGATCGAGGCGGTCCGGGCCCGCCGGGACGAGCGCGCGGTGGCCGGAGCGTTGGAGACGGTCGCGGCCGCAGCCGGCGGCGCCGGGAACCTGATGGGCCCGATCGGCGACGCCGTGGCCGCCGACGCCACCGTCGGCGAGATCGGGACCGTCCTGCGGGACAGCCTCGGCCGCTGGCAGTTCCCGCTGTGGTAGCCGCCCTCTCCGGTAAGGCCGTCGTGGCCAAACTGGGGATGGACGCCCACTGGCGGGGCGTCATCGTCGTGGCCCACGCCCTGCGGGACGCCGGCATGGAGGTCGTGTACCTCGGCCACGCCACACCCGACCAGCTGGTCACCGCCGTGATCCAGGAGGATCCGAGCCTCGTCGGCCTGTCTTCCTTGTCCGGCAACCATCTGGACGAGTGCCGTAGGGTGCTCGATGGTCTGTCCGAGGCGGGGGTGGAGGGCATCCCGGTGGTGATCGGCGGCACGATCCCGCCGTCGGACGAACCTGCCCTGGCGGGCATGGGCGTGTCGGCCGTCTTCGGTTCGGGCACGCCGCTGCGAATCATCTTGGAGCGCATCGCCGCACTCCTCGCCGACTGACAAAACGGGCATGTAGGGAAAACACGGCGAATCGTCGAATCACTCGGCGTGAACCATCGGTGCGCCACTGGGCGAATCCCGGGGCGACACGTCTCCGGGTTCGTCACCTTCCTCGTCGGCCTCTGCTTGGCCCTCGCCGCCATCGCGGTCGCCGGGCCACCGGCCCGGGCCGGCATGCTGCCAATCTCGCCCAACGACCCCGCCGTCGAGGCCTCTCAGGACGCACCGGGCTTCGGACCGCAGCGGATCGGAACCCGCAGCGCCGCCCACACATGGGTTTTCCGCAACACCGGCGTCCTGCCACTGTCGATGGGCGAGGTGACCCTCGAGCCGGGCTCCCAGGGTCTGTACGGCGTCGACGACGACGGCGGAAGGTCAGCCTTCTCGGCGGTGACCGACTGCCCCGACACGGTCCTCCTTCCGCACGCGACCTGCCGGGTCGACGTGACGTTCGCACCGCTGCGCCCGGGGCAGAGCACGGCCACCCTGAAGGTGGCCCATGACGGCATGTCGGGTGGGTGGTTCTCAGGCCTCTCGGGCGACGGAACGGTCGGGATCTACATCGCCGGGGCGTTCGGCGAAGTGCTGACCTATGGCGACGCCCAGACTCACGGCGACCTGAGCAACGTTGCCATCCAGAGTCCTGTGCTGGGGATCGCCACGACACCGTCGGGCGAGGGCTACTGGCTCATGGAGGCGGCGGGACGAGTGCACCGCTTCGGCGACGCCGCCGACGTCGGGTCGCCGTCCCTGGCGCCTGGCGAGTACGCCATTTCGTTCGATACGACACCGACCGGCAAGGGCTACTGGATCGTCACCCAGAAGGGCGGCGTGCGCGCCATGGGCGACGCTGGCTACTTCGGGTCGGCCGCCGGAACCCTCGGGCCCGACGTCGACGTCATCGGCATCGCCGCCACTCCGAGTGCCCTGGGCTACTGGATGCTCGACTCGCAAGGCGGTGTCCACACCTTCGGCGACGCCGCCTTCTTCGGGTCGGCGGCGTCGTTGCCGCCCAAGTACCCCGTCACCACCATCGCCCCGACGCCGACCGGCAAGGGGTACTGGATCGTCGATGCCATCGGCGGGGTCTTCGCCTATGGGGACGCCAAGGCCTTCGCCCGTGACAACACCTACGCCGCGTACAGCACCGACACCGCCTTGAACGACGCTGTGATGTCGGCGGAGACGGCGCCATACGGCCCTGGCCAGGGCTTCATCTTCGTGCGCCTGCTCGGCGGATTCGGCGCCCAGGGCGTCTACCTGAGCATCTCCAATCCGACATACCTCGGGTACGGCGGCGGGAAGTTCCAGGAGGGAAGTTTCGCCATCGACCTGGCGCTCAACGTCTCCGCCGTGCAGCCCTCGCCGGAGGCGGGCACGGTTGCCCACCGGGAAGGGCCCGAGGTACGTGCACCTCAGGAAGTGTGCGCGCTGGTGGTGTGTGCCGGGCCGCCCGGTCGGCCGGAGACGCCGGCACCTCCGGCTCTTCCGGCGCTCCCCGCCGTGCCGCCACTCCCGGCCGTGCCGGGGATGCCCGCCTGGCAGCCGGTCGGCTAGACGCCGACCGTCAGCTTGGCCGTGTAGCCGGCCGAGTTCGACCCGGTGACGGTGGCCATCTGCAGGTCGACACCGTCGCGGAAGACCATGTCGGAGTCGAGCGAGGTCCGCTCGATGTTGCGGGCGCTGTTCTCGTAGCCCGATGCGCCGTACGCCTGCTCGCAGGTCGACTCGGGGAGGGCGATCTGGCTCGTCACCCGGGCGTTGCGGCCGTTGGTGGCCTGGCTCTGCGAGTCGAAGACATGGAAGTGGATGTGGGGCCAGCGGCCGTCGTACGCCCCGGGGAAGACGCTGGTGAAGCGCAGCACGCCCTGAGCGTCGGCTGCCTGCACGCCGCGCAAGTAGTTCTCGCCGCTGATACCGGACGAGTACATCGAGTACCGGCCGAGGCGGTCGCAGTGCCACAGGT
>JAICGL010000179.1 GCA_025923175.1 Acidimicrobiia bacterium | reverse complement strand
GTTCGACAGCGACGGGTTCCTCACGATCACCGGCCGGAAGAAGGACATCATCGTCACCGCCGGCGGAAAGAACATCGCCCCGAAACTCCTCGAGGGAGGTATTCGGAGCCATGCGCTGGTGGCCGAGGTCGTGGTGATCGGCGACCGGCGCAAGTTCCTGACGGCCCTCGTCAGCCTCGACAGTGAAGCCACCGGGCGATTCATGAAGGAGCAGGGACTGTCCGGCCCGCCGGACAAGTGCGAGGAGATCCGCGCCGAGATCCAGCAGGCCATCGATACCGTGAACACCGAGATGGCCCGGGTGGAGCAGATCAAGAAGTTCACGATCCTGCCTCGCGAGTTCTCGATCGACGAAGGCGAGCTCACGCCGACGCTGAAGGTGAAGCGCAACGTCGTCACGGAGCACTTCGAGGCGGAGATCGAGGCGATGTACTCCGGCGGCTAGCTCAGTTTTGCCCGACGGGCACGCTGATGCAGAAGCGTGCACCGCGGGGGTCGCCCGGCTCGTACCAGGCGTCGCCGCCGTTGGCGTGCAGGAGACCGGCCACGATCGACAGGCCGAGCCCGGTGCCGTGGAGGCCCTTGCCGGTGCGGGGAGCCTGTGACAGGGCGACCCGGTCGAAGAGCTGGGGAACGAACTCGTGGGGGACGCCATCACCCTGGTCGATCACCCGGATGACGACCTCGGCGGGGTCTCCTTCGAGGTCGGCGGTGACGCTGTAGGGGCGGTCGCCGTAGGTGAGCGCGTTGGTCGCATAGTTCACGAGGGCCTGCTGGAGGTGCGCCGGGTCAACCCGGGCAGTCAGCCCGGGATCGCAGCGCACCTTGAAGTCCACGGCGGCGGGGCCGGCCGCGGCCAGGGCGCTGTCGATCACCTCGACGACGCACACCTCCTCGGGCTCGGCGTGCACGGCGCCCGCCTCGAGGTTCTCGTGGGTGAGGAGCGTGTCGGTCAGACGCCGGAGCCGTTCCGTCTGGCCGAGGATCGCCGAAAGGCTCTCGAGCTGTTCGACCGGGTTGAACGTATCGGGGGCGTCGCGCAGCAGCGTGGCATAGCCCGAGATCACCGTGATCGGTGTGCGGATCTCATGGACCACCCTGGCCAGGAACTCGCGGATAGCGGCGTTGGTGGCGGCAAGCTGGTCGCCGGTGTTCGTCGACTCCACGAGGTGACGCTGCAACTCGGCCAGCTGGCGCGACCGCTGAACAGCGTGGATGAGGGTGCGGCCGAGCGAGTCGGGATCGCTGCTCCACTTGACCACGAAGTCCTGGGCGCCGTGCTCGACGGCGGTGATCCCGAGGGTGTCGTCTCCGCCGGCGGTGCAGACGACGATCGGAACGGCACCGGCCGCGGCAGCCGCCCGGGTGAAGGTGGTGAGGCCGTCGGCGTCGGGCAGGTGCAGGTCGAGGACGATGACGTCAAAGTCGTCTGCGCCGCCCTGTTCGGTCAGCCGCCGCAGCCCGTCCTCCAGGGCGGACACCGCCTCGACCGTGAACTGCGCAGCCACCGAGCGACCCAGCACCCCCCGCACGAGGTCGGTGTCGGTGCGGCTGTCTTCGATGTGGAGTACCCGGATGAGCCGATCCACCGGCGGGATTGTACGGTCACAGGCCGCCTCGCGGGCTGAGACCGGGGGAAGAATGCACCCCGGGCCGAACGGCTTAGAGCATCCTGCGGCGCCGCCGGGACGACTTGGTGGGGGGCGCGGCCGCCCGGCGGGCCCGGACGATCTCGCTCGGTGAGAGGACCGCGGTGGGAGCGGCGTCTCCTGTGCCCGTGGCGACGGCCTCGATTTCGGCGGCGGCCTCTGCCCCCGGGTCCCAGGTCGCCAGGTTCTCCAGGCGGTCGTCGTTGGAGAAGACCTCGACCACCGGCTGGGAGATGCCGAGCCGCTTCTGGAGGCCTTCGGTTTCCCGCTCCTGGTCCCAGAGGATGAGGCTCACTGCCACACCCGTCTTGCCGGCCCGGGCGGTGCGCCCGGAGCGGTGGAGGTAGGCCTTGTGGTCTTCGGCGGGGTCGTAGTGGATCACCACGTCGACGCCCTTCACGTCGAGGCCCCGGGCGGCGACGTCGGTGGCGACGAGGGCCCGGATGGCGCCGGATCCGAAGTCGGCCATGGCCCGGGAGCGGTTCTTCTGGGGGAGATCGCCGTGGATGACGCCGACCTTCACGCCCTCCCGGCGGAGATCGGAGGCCACCCTGTCGGCCCCCCGCTTGGTGCGGACGAAGACGAGGCAGCGGTCGGCGCCGGCGATGATCGAGGCGGCCACGTTGACCTTGTCCATCTGGTGAACCCGGAGGAAGCGGTGCTCCATCAGGTCGACGGTCGGCTGGTCCGACTCGACCTCGTGGTGGACGGGGTCGACCAGGTACTTCTTCACGATGTGGTCGACGTCGCCGTCGAGCGTCGCCGAGAAGAGCATCGTCTGGGGGTGGGTGTCGCCGAGGTGGCGGAGGACCCAGGTCACCTGCGGCGTGAAGCCCATGTCGGCCATGCGGTCGGCCTCGTCGAGCACGACCAGCTCGACGTCGTCGAGGTAGATCTCACCCCGCTCGAGGAAGTCGATCATCCGCCCGGGGGTGGCGACGACAATGTCGCTCTTCCGGCCGAGGGCGGCCGCCTGCTTGCGGGTGGAGTCGCCGCCGTAGACCGTGACGACCGTGAGGTCCCGTACGGCCGCCAGCGGGGAGAGAACCCCGGCTACCTGCACGGCCAGCTCCCGGGTGGGCACGAGAACCAGCGCCCGGGGGTGGCGGGGCGTCGCCGGCTTGGTGCGCTCGATGGCGGAGATCCCGAAGGCGAGGGTCTTCCCCGCGCCGGTCTTTGCCTTGCCGCAGATGTCGCGCCCGGCGAGGGCGGCGGGCATGACGAGCGACTGGATCGGGAACGGCTCGGTGATGCCCTGTTCCGACAGAAGAGCGCAGAGATCGGGCGACACGCCAATGGTGTCGAAACCGGCGTCATATGACATCGTCAATACTCCTGGTGCTGTTCGGGCCCGGACAACCTCTCCGGGAAATCCCCCGAACTGCGCCCGGGGGCTCGGGGGACCCTCCCCCGACGACGAAAGGTGATTGCGAGCGGCCCCACTGCGGTAGTACTTGGGGTTGTGCCGTACTCGCTGTACCCATTCTAGCCGCCAGGACCCCCTGCCCGGGCAGCGGGCCGTTGTGACTCGCTTCCCTACCGACGTGTAGGTAGGCTGATGGCGATATGACGATGAGCGACCGAACCGCTGACGAACTTCGAATGATCCACGAGCTCATGCCGGCGGCTGAGAAGCTCATGGAACGGCACATCACGTCCTCGAAGGAATGGTTCCCCCACCTCTACGTGCCGTGGAGCCGGGGGCGTGACTTCGAGGCCGACGAGGAGTGGGACCCCGAGGAGTTCCCCCTGCCCGCCGCCGTGCGGGATGCGCTGTTCGTCAACCTCCTGACCGAGGACAACCTGCCCTACTACTTCCACACGATCGACAACATGTTCGGGCCGGGCGTGTGGGGCGAGTGGATCCGGCGGTGGACGGCCGAGGAGCAGCGCCATTCGATCGTGATCCGCGACTACCTGACGGTGTCCCGGGCGCTCGATCCGGTGGAGCTGGAGCGGGGCCGGATGGCCCAGGTGTCCGGGGCGGTCGTGCCCCAGCCGCCCACGCCGGCCGACATCCTCGTCTACGTGGCGCTCCAGGAGCTCGCCACCCGGGTTTCGCACCGCAACACCGGCAAGTTGATCGGCGACCCGATCGGCTACGAGGTCATGGCCCGGGTCGCCGCCGACGAGAACCTGCACTACCTGTTCTACCGGGACCTGGTGGCCGAGGCCATCGGCCTCGACCCTTCGGCCGTGGTGCTGGCCATCGAACGGCAGGTCAAGGAGTTCGAGATGCCCGGGACGGGCATCCACAACTTCGCCGCCAGGGCGGCGTCGATCGCCCGGGCCGGGATCTACGACCTCGCCCTCCACCACGACCAGGTTCTCGTGCCATGCGTGGTGCGCCACTGGAAGCTGGAGGAGATCGAAGGTCTGTCAGCCGAGGCGGAAGAAGCCCGGGGCCGGGTGCTGACCTTCATGGGCCGCCTGGAGCGAATTGCCAGGCGTCAGGGCGAACGCCGAAGAGCCCAAGAGGGCCAGCTGATCGACGCGTAACCCCGCGGTTACGCCGCGGGGATCTGAACGATGAAGCGTGCGCCGCCTTCGCGGGCTTCGTCGGCCCAGATCAGGCCGCCGTGGGCCGTCACGATCTCACGGCAGATGGCCAGGCCGAGGCCGGCGCCGCCGCTGTTGTCGCCGTCGGGGCGCTGCCGGGCGTCGTCGAGGCGGATGAAGCGATCGAAGACGTGCTCGCGGTGCTCGAGAGGAACACCGGGGCCGTCGTCGGACACGGACAGCTGGATCTGGGGCCCGCGTGCGTTGGTGTGAACCCGGCGGAGCTCGAGCCGCACGGTGCCGGTGGCATACCGCTCGGCGTTCTCCACGAGGTTGCGCACGACCCGGGTGAGGTGGTCCTCGACGCCGCGGACCCGCCCGGCCGTCACCCGGGAGATGTCGACCTGTACCTGGCGCCGCGCCCGGAGCCGGCCGGCCTCGGACAGGACGATGTCGTCGAGGTCGAGCGGAGCGGCGCCGACCAGACCGGCCGGGCGCTCCTCGTTGCGGGCGAGGAACAGCAGGTCGTTGACGAGCCGCTCCATCCGCTGGTTCTCCGACAGGAGGCCCAGCGCGGTGGCCTCCCAGTCGGCCGGGTCAGGATGCGACAGCGCCACCTCGAGCTGGGCCCGGGTCGACGCCAGCGGGCTGCGCAGCTCGTGGGAGGCGTCGGCCACGAAGCGCCGTTGCCGCTCGGCGGACCGCTGGAGCCGGTCGAGCATGGCGTTCATGGTCTGGGCCAGCCGGCCGACCTCGTCGTCGACCGGCGGCTCCCCGACGCGGTGGTCGAGGGAGGCGGTGTCGGAGATGGTGGCCACCTGTGTGCGGATGAGCTCGACGGGCCGGAGCGCCTTCCCGACGAGCAGCCAGATCAAAAGGCCGGCGAGGGCGAGGACTCCGGGTACGCCGTACGACAGCGCCCGGCGCAGGTCGGCGACCGTGTCCTCGGCCTGGTCCATCTCGGTACCGACGATCACGTTGGCCGGGCCGGTGGGCGTCTGACCGGTGAGCACCACCACCCGGAAGCTCGCCTCCGGGGCGATCGGCGGGCCGTGGACCGTGGTCTGGACCTGGATCCGGTGCTGGGTGCCCTCTTCGGGATAGACGTAGATGAAGGCGTTCGGGTCGAGATAGTTCTCGCTGGAGGCGACCACGCTGCCGGCCTGGTCGACGACCTGGATGAACACCGACTTGTCGTTGACTCCGCCGGAGACGGGGATCACACGGCCAAGGACGCCGGCCCGGGCCCGGGCGGCGACGTCCTCCGCCCGGGTGAGGTTCGTCTCGTCGACGTTGCGCACGAGCGACCGCTGCACGATCACGACGAGGTTGTAGGCGCACACGCCGAGCGCGGCCGCCACCACCAGCACCGAGAGCGCGGTGGTGCGGGCCCGGACCGACGCCAGGAACCAGCGGCGGAGCGGCCGGAGCCGGCGCCGGGGCCGGAGCCGGGCGCGCAGCCGCAAAAGACCGGTCGCCGCCTGGCGCCGGCGCAGCGAAACGAACTCGACCGGGGCGTTAGCCGCCATCGGGGGCGAGGCGGTATCCCACGCCTCGCACCGTCTGGATTGCCCGCCGGCCGTAGGGAACGTCGACCTTGCGCCGGAGGTAACCGACGTAGACCTCGACGATGTTGGAGTCGCCGTCGTAGGCCGGATCCCAGACGTGCTCGAGGATCTCGGTCTTCGACGTGACCTGGCCGACCTTGCGCATCAGGAACTCGAGCAGCGCGAACTCCCGGGCCGTCAGGTTCAGCTCGTCGTCGCTCCGCCACGCCAGATGCGAAGCGGGATCGAGCCGAAGGTCCCCGGCCGTCAGCACTGCCGGACGGGCGGGCGCACCTCTGCGGAGGAGCGCCCGGAGCCGGGCCGTCAGCACGACGAACGAGAACGGCTTCGTCAGGAAGTCGTCGGCGCCCGTATCGAGCGCCTCGGCTTCGTCGAGCTCACCGTCTTTGGCGGTGAGCATGAGAATCGGGGTCCAGTGACCGGCCTCTCGCAAGGCCGAGCACACTCTGAACCCGTTCATCCCCGGAAGCATGATGTCGAGGACGATGGCGTCGTAGCGGCCTTCGCTGGCCCGCCAGAAGCCGTCCTTCCCATCTGCTGCGACATCGACGGAAAAACCTTCTGCCTCGAGACCGCGTCGGACCGCATTGGCCAGACGCGTCTCGTCCTCTACAAGGAGGACCCGCATCCCCAGCTACCTTTCCCCAGCGTCTCCCCAGACGATAGCTACAGAATCCCACATATCGTGACAAAAGGGCCAGTGCAAGTCTGACCCTTAGAATTCCCGGTCGTGTCCAACCCCCTCACACGCGCCGACGTCGAGCACGTCGCCAAGCTCGCCCGCCTCGCTCTGTCGGAGGAGGAGGTCGAGCAGTTCACCGTCCAGCTGGGCGCCATTTTGGAGCACGCCGCCGATGTGGCGGCGCTCGACACGTCCGGCGTGCCGCCCACCTCGCACCCCATCCCGCTGTCGAACGTGCTGCGTCCCGATGAGGTGCGGCCGACCCTGGAGCGGGACGACGTCCTGGCCATGGCCCCGGCCGAGGAGGACGGGCGCTTCCGGGTCCCCCGCATCCTGGGGGAGGAGACGTGAGTTCCGTCGACGGGCTGGTCGGGCGCACGGCAGTCGAGCTGGCGGAACTCGTCAGGACCGGCGAGGTGTCGGCAGTGGAGGTGACCGCCGCCCACCTGGCCCGCATCGAGGCGCTGGACGGGCAGGTGCGGTCGTTCCTCTGCGTCGCCGGCGAATCGGCAGTGGCTGCGGCCGCCGAGATCGACGCGGCGCGAACCCGAGGCGAGGACCTCGGCCCGCTGGCCGGGGTGCCGGTGGCGGTGAAGGACATGTTCTGCACGAAGGATCTGCCGACGACGGCCGGGTCGCGGATCCTCGAGGGCTGGCGGCCGCCATACGACTCGACCGTGGTCGCCCGGCTGCGTACGGCCGGGGCGGTCGTGATCGGCAAGACCAACCTCGACGAGTTCGCCATGGGCAGCTCGAACGAGAACTCGGGGTTCTTCCCTGCCGCCAACCCCTGGGACACGACCCGCGTGCCGGGCGGGTCGTCGGGAGGCAGCGCGGCGGCGGTGGCCGCTCGCTTCGCGCCGCTGGCGATCGGCACCGACACCGGCGGGTCGATCCGCCAGCCGGCTTCGTTGTGCGGCGTGGTGGGGATGCGGCCGACCTACGGGCGGGTGTCGCGCTACGGGATCGTGGCCTACGCCTCGAGCCTCGACCAGGCCGGCCCCTTCGGCACGACCGTCGCCGACACGGCCCTGCTGCTCGAAGCGATGTGGGGCTACGACCCGATGGACTCCACGTCGATCCCCTCCGCGCCGGAGCCGGCACTGGCTCGCCTGGAGGACGGGATCGCAGGCCTTCGGGTCGGCGTCGTGCAGGAGCTGACCGACGTGGAGGGGATCCAGCCCGAGGTGCGGGCGGCGGTCGACTCGGCCCGGAACCTGTTCGAGAAGGCCGGCGCCGAGGTCGACATCGTGTCGGTGCCGAGCGTCGAGTACGGCCTGTCCGCCTACTACATCATCGCCCCCGCCGAGGCCTCGTCGAACCTGGCCCGCTACGACGGCGTGCG
>JAICGL010000178.1 GCA_025923175.1 Acidimicrobiia bacterium | reverse complement strand
TGCTCCGCTTCCGGGAGCGCCGCTTTCAGGTCCGGCGGGCACGGGTCCGCTGGTGGCTGCGAGGGCCGCCGCTTCGGCTACCGAAGGTGTCCCCACCACCGCCGCGACCACCTCGCTCGGGTTGGGAACCTGCATAGCCGCCAGCACGTCGGCCGGGAACGTCCGCAGCGGCGCTCCGAGGGCAGCGGCCAATTCGACGATGGCCGCCTCGGACGCCTTCCGGTCGACGGTGGCGACACATCCGACAGCGTCAAGGGACAGCCCTTCCGCCGCCAACGTCTCGATAACCAGCCGGTGCAACGCCGCTGGGTCCGCCCCACTGCTCGAACCTACGCCGAGCGCCAGCGATCTCGGCCGCAGGACGACCTCCTCCGCGCCTGGCCTGACATCGCGGTCGGTCACGACCACGGTCGGGGCCGTGCTCACCCTGCCCGTTCTTGGGACGGATCGTCCCGCTCCATCGACACGATCCGTCCCAAGAACGGCTGACGCGGCCGGATCGAGTACGGCCAACGCCGGCGGCAACGGCCAGCCGGCCAGGGCCGGATCGACACTGATGGTCGGCGGGGAGCCGTCGAGCCAGGCCCGGGTCACGGCGGCGATGTCGCCCGTCGCAGTGAAGCCGGGCAGGTTGTCGAGGGCGGGCAGGCCGGCGGCGTCGGTGGCGGTCGTCACCACCGGCTGGGCGCCGAGGAGTTCGGCGACTTCCCGGGCGAGGACGTTGGCGCCGCCCTGATGCCCGCCGGTGAGCGCCACCACGAACCGGCCCCCGTCGTCGACGACGACCACGGCGGGATCGGCCGCCTTGTCGGCCAGCAGGGGAGCGATGGCGCGTACGGCGATGCCAGTGGCGCATACGAGTACAAGCCCGTCGACGTCGGCCCAGCGCTGCCGCACGCCCGACACCAGCTGGCCATGACGGTGTTCGTAGGGCAGCCGCCGGGACAGCGCGGCTCCGGCATCGGTCACCGACCAGACGAGGACCCGGTTCATGGTCAATCGGGGCCCCAGCAGACGAAGACGGGATTTTCGGCCGCCAGCCGCAGGGCGCCGCTCCCCCCGAGGGGCACCCCGCGGCTGACAGCAATCTGGACCACGTGCCCGAGCCGGCTCGCTGCTGCCGCTGCCCGGTCGAGGGCGGCATAAGTGGCGACAACGACACCGTCGGGCCGTAAGCGGCCCATGACAGATTCCAGCACGTTCAGGCCGCCTCCGCCTACGAACACACGATCGGGATCCGGAAGTTCCGCCAGCGCTGCCGGCGCTTCACCTTCAACAACAACCACTCCAGTCCCACTGGCGTTCTCGCGTAGACGATCCACGTCGTCGCTCCGCCGCTCGACGGCGAAGACGCGCAGCCCCGGGGCCAGCCGGGCGCACTCGATCGCCACGGAGCCCGAGCCGGCTCCGACGTCCCAGAGGACGCCGGTGGCGGGCAGGGCCAGTTTGCCGAGGGCGACAGCTCGGACCTCGGCTTTGGTGATCATCCCGGCCCGGTGGTCGTAGAGATCGTCGGGCCGCCCCCAGGCCAGGGTCGGTGCGCCGCCGCCGTCCAGCGCTCCGGGAGCCTGGAGGATCACGACCGACAGCGGCGGGAACGAACCGGCGGCCAGGCCGGTGAGGTCGGTGCGGGTCACCGCTTCGTCGTCGTGGCCGAGGCGGGCGCAGACGGTGACCTGCCGGGCCGCGCAGCCGGCGTCGAGCAGCGCTCGGCCGAGGGCTTCGGGCGGCTGGTCGGGGGCCGTGAGCACGGCCACCTTCGGCTGCTCCAGCGCGACCTCCACCGCCGACGCCAGCGGCCGGCCATGCGCCGACACCACCGTGGCGTCGTCCCAGTGGGTACCGGCCCGGGCGAACGCCGCCGCCACCGAGGACGGCGCCGGGTGGATCTCCAGACCCTCTGGTCCGAAGCGGGCCGCCGCCACCCGCACGAGCCCGAAGAACCCCGGGTCTCCCGAAGCCAGGAGGCACACCCGCTCCCCGAGTGCCCGCCGCTCGTGGGCCATCTCGAGCGTCTCGGCCAGCGCCCCACCCGCCTCGATCCGCTTGCCTGCGACGTCAGCGGGCAAGGCGTCAAGGAGTCGCCCGGTTCCGAGCACAACGTCGGCAGCACGCAGCGCCTCCTGCGCTGCAAGCCCGAAAGTCTCGGACCCGAGAAACCCGACGATGACGACGGGCGGTCCCGCCGCGCCGGTCATGGATCGCGGTGGCGGGCGGACGCTCTGCCCTGGGTTGAGCCGGTGGAGGAGCGGAGCCGGTAGGCAGTCGTGTAGCTCGGCTCGTAGAGGTGTGAGCGCTGCAGCACCGGGCGGTCGGCCAGCGCCTCGCCCACCAGCACCAGGGCGGTCATGGTCGCGCCGGTGGCCCGGAGGTCGTCGGCCAGGCGGCCGACGGTCGTGCGCACCACCTGTTCGTCGGGCCCGCTGGCCCGCACCACGATGGCGGCCGGCGTGTCGGACCCGTAGCCGGAGCCGGGGGTCAGCAGTTCGGCGGCGAGTTCGTCGGGCCGGGCGGCAGAGAGGAACACGGCCATGGTGGCGCCGTGAGGCGCGAACGCAGCCACGCCCTCACCCTCGGGCATGGAGGCGGCGGTGCGGCCGGCCAGCCGGGTCAGGACCACGCTCTGGCTGACGCCCGGGATCGTCAGCTCCCGGGCGAGGGCCGCCGCCGCCGCTCCCACCGACGACACGCCGGGCACGATCTCGAAGGAGCGGCCCTCGGCCAGGCACCAGTCCATCTGCTCGGCGATGGCGCCGTAGACGGCCGGGTCGCCGGAATGCAGGCGCACGATCCTCGTCTGGTCGGTGTGGGCGGCGTATACCTCGAGCACGTCCTCGAGGGTCATCGTGGCCGAGTCGTGCAGCTCGACGCCCGGCCGACAATGGCCGAGCACCGCCTCCGGCACGAGCGATCCCGCCCACACCACCACGTCGGCCTTCGCCAGCCGCGCCGCCCCCCGCAACGTGATCAGGTCGGGCGCCCCGGGCCCCGCCCCGACAAAGGAGATCACGCCCGCCCCGCTTGGGAGTGATCCGGGTCGGCCGGGATGATCACCGTCGCCAGGTACGAGGCAGGGCCGTCGGCCGCGAGGTCGGACAGGGGCCCGATCCGCTCGCCGGGCATCCCCAGGAGCTCGCCGGCGACTGCGCCGTCGAGGCGGCCCGCGGCAGCCGCCGCCTTGGCCAGGTCGGGCAGGCGCCTGCCGCCCTTGTAGAGGACGATCGTGACGTCGGGGTCGTCGAGGTCGACTGCGACGTCCTCACCGTCGAGCGCCGTGCGCACCAGGAGTCGCTGCCGCTCGTCGGTCACGGTGGTGCCGGTCCGGGCGGCCAGCGCCTGGAACGCCATGATCCCCGGCACCTGCTCCACCACCGTGGCCGGCCTCCGCTGGCGTACCACCGCTGCCACCGCCGCGAAGGTCGAGTACGTCAGCGGATCGCCCAGGGTCACGAAGGCCACCTCCTGGCCCGCGCCCAGATAACCCGTCAGGATCGCGGCGGCGTCGTCGACCGACCGGTCCCGCTCGGCGCGGCTCGGCGCCATGGCGAACGGGATCCGTTCCACTCGCAATCCCGGCACCGCCTGGCGGACGATGGCCTCCGCCCGCCCCACGGCGTCGACTGCCATGGCGGGAGCGACGACCCGGTCCGCCCGCCGGAGCGCGTGCAGCGCTCGCAGCGTCAGGAGATCCGCCTCACCCGGCCCCACGCCGACCCCCACCAATCTCCCGGGGACGGGCGCCTCGACCGCCGGCGCCTCCACCGCTCCCGGCCCCGACCCGGACCGGACCTCCGCCTCGAGAGCGGCACGGATCACCTCCGCCTCGCTTCGACCCGTTGCCGCGGCCCGGGCCGCAACGGCCTCTTTGAGCCGGGGAGGGAGATAGACACTCGTCTTCCGCATCACCGCCCGACAACGTAGGGCATCACGTAGGGCAGCGCTGCCTCGACCGGTGGCAGGTCTCCACGAAATTGGCGATGACCGACGGGTCGCCGCCTGGGTGGTGGTGGAGGTAGGTGGCCAAGAGGGTGGGGGTGGCGAAGCCATCGTGGCGCTCGCCGAAACGGCTCTGGAAGAGAAGGGCGTCGCCTGACGGGTCGACGGTCGAGTAATGGAACTCGTGGCCCCGCACCACCGTTCCGGGAGGCCCGATGGGCGAGGGCGTCTTCACCGTTGCAGATCGGTAGCCGAGCGTGAGGCGCCCGGTCATCGTCCCCTCGACCGGGACCACGCCGGCCATGTCCTGCCCGTCGAGCCGGCGGCCCAGCCACAACAGGCCGCCGCACTCGGCCCATGTCGGCAGGCCGGCTTCGATCCGCTTGCGGACGTCCTCGAGCATCGGCCGGTTGGCTGCTAGCTCAGCGGCATAGACCTCCGGGAACCCGCCGCCGGCGATGAGCCCGTCGACTTCCTCGGGGAGCGACTCGTCCCGCAGCGGGTCGAACGGCACCGGCTCGGCTCCCGCCGCCTCGAGCGCATCGAGCGTGTCCGTGTAGGTGAAGGTGAACGCCGCACCCGCCGCCACCGCGACACGGAGACGCTCGCTCCCACTCGGAAGGGGAACACTTCCCACGACCATTGGTGAGGCCGAGCCGGCCAGGCGCAGCACCGCTGCGAGGTCGACCTGTTCGGCAACAGCGGAGGCCAGGCGGTCGAGGGCTTCGGACACAACAGCCGGGCGTTCGGCGACGGGCACTAGGCCGAGGTGCCGGTCCCGCCAGGTCAGGCGGTCGTCGCGGCCCAGGGCGCCGAGCACCGGCACACCGACCGGGGCCAGCGCCTCGCGCAGCTGGACCTCATGCGCCGGGGACCCGACCTGGTTGAGGACCACGCAGCCCAGCCGGACCGACGGGTCGAAGGTGGCGAAGCCGTGGACCAGCGCCGCCACCGAGCCCGACATGGCACCGGCGTCGACCACGAGGACGACGGGCGCGTCGAGGAGGCGGGCGACGTCGGCCGTCGACGACAGGGTCCCGTCCGCCGAGCCGTCGAAGAGGCCCATCACCCCTTCCACGATCAGGACGTCGGCGCCGGCGGCCGCCCGACCGGCCAGCGCCGGGATCACCTCGGCGCCGCAGAGCCAGGCGTCGAGGTTTCGGGGCGGCCGCCCGGAGGCCAGGGCGTGGTAGCCGGGGTCGATGAAGTCGGGGCCGACCTTGGCCCCAGCCGGCGTGTGGCCGGCACGCCGAAGCGCTGCCAGCAGACCCGTCGCCACCGTGGTCTTCCCCACACCGGAGTGGGTACCGCCCACTACCAGCCGGGGGCCCAGGACGTTCGCGGTCATGTAAGCGCCGAACGTAGCCCGAGCGGTGTCGGTTGGTTACAGTGTCGCCCGTCGCGGACGGGAAGCCGGTGCGAATCCGGCGCGGTCCCGCCACTGTGACCGGGGAGCGAACCTCGAGGTGCCACTGGGCCACGGCCCGGGAAGGCGAGGCGAGCGGTGATCCGGAGCCAGGAGACCGAACGCGATGGAGCGGGAACCACCGCTCCGACCACGAGGATGGAGGAGGCCCCCATGTCGCAGATCACCGCAGCGGCCCGCAACACAGCCGTCAACCTGCCCACCTGGGTCTGGCTGGCGATGATGCTGGCGGTCGGCCTGCTCTACGCCGTCACGTTCGACGGCGGCCTCCTCTCCTCCCGGGTCGCCACCTCGAGCATGTTCCTGCACGAGTTCTTCCACGACGGGCGCCACCTGTTCGGCGTGCCCTGTCACTGACGGCCCGGCCGTCCCGCACGCCCGCCATGTGGAAGCGCTTCGACCCATCGCGTCCGCTGGCCGTGATCGTCGGCGCCGTGGTGGCCGGCATGCTGGCCGGCTTCGTCGCCTCGGTGCTCCTGTCGTTCACGGCTGAGCCCGTCATCGACCAGGCGATCGCCCTGGAGGAGGCCCGTCACGCCGCCGAGCCGCACGCGCCCGGTGCGCCCGAGGAACCGGAGGTCGTCGCCCGCGGTGACCAGAAAGGCGTCGGTCGCTTCGCCGCCTACAGCTTCGGGGGCGGCGCCTATGGGGTGTTGTTCGGCATCACGTTCCTGGCCCTGCGCCGCCGGGACGGGAAGACCAGCCCGGCCGACGCCTTCCGCCGCTCGCTCCTGGCCGGCGCCTTCATGGCCGGCGCGTTCACCGTCATGCCGTTCCTCAAGTACCCGCCCAACCCGCCGGCCGTGGGCGATCCCGCCACCATCAGCGAACGGCAGTGGAAATACCTCGCCCTCATCTTCCTGTCGGTCGTGGTGTTTGCCCTCGCTGCCCGCCTCTCGTCCCATCTCAGGGACCGGGGATGGACCGGCGATGAGCGCCTGATCGCCGTGGCGCTTGCCATCGCCGTGCCGCTCGGCATCGTGCTCGCCGCCCTCCCGCCCTACCACGACCCGATCGAGGCACCGGCCAACCTGGTCTGGCGTTTCCGCATCGCCTCGCTGGGTGGGAACCTCTTGCTGTGGTCCGTTCTCACGATGACGTTCGGGGCGGTGGCCGTCCGGCGCGAACGGGAGCTGAGCGGAGCGGTGGCCGGGATGCCGGCCGGGGAAGCGGTTCTTCGCCCGGCGACCACGACATGAATTACGGCCCTTCCGAGGACGGGCTGCTCCTCGTCGGACACGGCTCCCGCTCCGACGAGGGGGCGTCGGAGATGAGGGTCCTCGGCAAGCTCGTCGCCGAAGCTCTGCCGGACGTGGCGGTCGACGTCGGGTTCCTCGAGATGACCGATCCGCCGGCCGGTCCGGTCCTCGACGAGCTGGCTGCGGCCGGCTGCCGGCGGATCGTCGTCCTCCCGCTCGTGCTGCTCGGCGCCGGCCACGCCAAGAGTGACGTCCCGGCCGTCGTGCTCGAAGCCCGCCAGCGCCACCCCGGGCTCCACGTCCACTTCGGCAGCCCGCTCGGCATCACCCGGGATCTCGTCGAGGTGCTGGGCGCGGCGCTGCACGACGCCGGCGGTGCGGACCTGCCACTGCTCCTGATCGCCCGGGGCACATCCGACCCCGACGCCAACGGCGACGCCCACAAGGTGACCCGGCTGCTCGGCGAATGGGTCGGAGCGCCCTTCGTCCACTCCGCCTTCACCGGTGTCACCACCCCGAACGTGGCGAACGGACTACGAGTCTTCGAGCGGCTCGGCTACCGGCGGATGGCCGTCGCCTTCTGGTTCCTCTGCACCGGTGTGCTGGTGGAACGAGCAAGGGCCGAGATCGAGGCCTTCTCGGCCGCCACCGGCGTCGAGGTCGTCGACGCCGGCTACCTCGGCCCCGACCCCCGGGTGGTTCCCGCCATCGTCGAGCGCTACGAGGAAGCGGTGCGGGGAATCCCGTCCGTCAACTGCGACCTCTGCGCCTACCGGGCACCATGGCCCGGCCGGGAACACCGCCAGGGCCAACCCATCGGCATCGGTCACTCCCACCTGGCCGCGGAGCACCGCCACCGCCACTGACGCGAGCTAAGCGAGGACTCCGCCTTCCGCAAGGACACGGCGCAGGAAGGCGGTTGTCTCCTCCTGGTCGGCGGCTTCGACGCAGCGGGCCGCCGACCAGTTCTCCGACCCGTTGGGCGGCACGCCCGCCACTGGCCCATCGGCCGGGCCGCCGCAGACCCAGCACTGCCGGTCCGTGCCGAACCAGGTCACGCTGCAGGCGGAACAGCCGAGCAGTTGCCCGTCAGGCTCCTGGCCATAGGCGAGTTCGATCCCCGATTCCACGCACCGCCCACGGTACTCAGTCCTCGCCGCTGACGAGTTTCGCCACTCCTCGGAGAAGGTCGCCGACTCCCTCGAGAACCTCGATGAGACTGCCACCTTCGCCGCCCTCGCCCTCGCCTTC
>JAICGL010000177.1 GCA_025923175.1 Acidimicrobiia bacterium | reverse complement strand
GGCGGCGGCGGTGTCGTAGTCGAGGCCTTCGGCGTCGACCAGCAGGACGGCGGCCCGCTGGTCGACGGGCAGTGCGGCCAGCGCCCGCTGGAGGTCGGTGCGACTGGTGGCGGTGGCGGCCGGATCGGCAGAAGGGCCGGTGGCGGTGGGCGGGGCCCAGGCGGGGTCGCCCTGCTGGCGGTTCTCCCTGCGCTGGAGGTCGATGCAAGCCCGGTAGGTGATCCGGTAGAGCCAGGTGCCCAGGCCGGCGTCTTCCCGGAAGCCGGGGAGGGCCCTGAAAGCCTTGACGTAGGCCTCCTGGAGGGCGTCGTCCATGGCGGCCCGGTCGCCGAGGAGGCGATAGGCGAGGGCCCGGAGGCGGTGGTCGTAGTGGCGTACGACCTCGGTGAAGGCCTGCCGGTCGCCGGCCTTGGCCCGCGCCAAGACATCGGACGCGACTTCGCCGCCCCTGGATAGATTTCTGCTGGGTGACGGCGTGGCGGTGGCAGCCGTCACCGGGTGGTCCTTGCGTCGTTCACGGCGGGTTGGACGCACGAGGTCTCAGGTTCCTTCCACAATTTCTCTGGACGACGTGACTACCCTTCGGAGTCAGGGGGGCTGGGAGGGGGAGCCGTCATCGCAACATCGAAACGCATCCTGGCGTGTCTCGCCGCCGCCGTCGTGGCATTGGGCGGCCTGGCGGGCTGTTCGCCTCGCGACAAGAGCGGCGACCCGGCCATGGTCATCGGCGTTCCCGACGGTGCTTCCACCGCCACGTCCGGGCCCGAGGTGATCACGGCTTCGCCCGACGAGCACGAAGCGGCTGAGGTGGCCAGCGACGTGTTCGTCGATCCGGCCCCGTTCGGTGGCGGGGGAGCCGAACCCCCACCGAGCAGAGGCCTCGCCGCCCCCAACGGGAAGCCGTGGGCGGCGCCGATCCCGTTCACCAGCAACGAGCCGGTGCCCGACAAGCTCATCTTCATCCTGGCGGCCGGCTCCGACGCCCGCCCTGGCGAAGACATGCTGAGGACCCGGGCCGACTCGATTCACCTCCTGGGCGTCAACCCGGCCACCGGGCAGGGCACCCTGCTCGGCTTTCCCCGCGACAGCTGGGTCGAGATCCCGGGGCACGGCCGGGGCAAGATCAACAACGCCCTGGCGCTGGGCGGGCCCGATCTCCTGGCCGCCACGGTGCGGCGCCTCACCGGGCTGCCCGTCGACTACTACGTGATCACCGGCTTCCGGGGGCTCCAGGCCATGGTCGACGAGCTGGGCGGCGTCGACGTCCTCGTCAACCGCCGGATGAACGACCGGAACTCCGGGGCCCGATTCGAGCGGGGCTGGCACCACATGACCGGAGGACAGGCGCTCGCCTTCTCCCGCAACCGGACCGATGTTCCCGAGGGCGACCTCAGCCGCTCCGAAAACCAGGGGCTGATCATCCTGTCGGCCCTGGCCAAGATGCGGGCCGAGGTCGCCGACGACGGCGGCATCGCCCGCTGGATCGGCGTGCTGCTCAAGCACGTCAAGCTCAACGTGCCCGTCACCCGCCTCCCGAACCTCGGGGCGGCAGCCCGCCGGCTCGACCCAAGCCGGGTCAAGAATGTCGTGGCCCCCGGCCGGCTCGGGTTCACCGCCCGCCAGTCGGTCGTGTTCCTGACGACCGAGGCGGCCAAGATCTTCCAGGACCTGCGGGACGACGCCGTCATCGGCACGGCGGCTCCTGACACGGCGGCGGCTGCCGCGTCGTCGAGCACGACCCGCCCGCCGCGGTCCTCCACGGCCACCACCCGTCACCCACGGACGACGTACTCCACGACGTCGTCCTCCTCGACGACGACCACCACCTCGTACGAGTACTCGACGACGACGACCACGGACGATTCGGACACTCCGGTCACTTTGTTGCCCGGGGACCCCGAGGAAGACCCCGAGGAGTAACCGCCGCGGTTCCGGCCGGTCATATTCGATGCGACACTGGCCTCCGGTGCTTGCTCGCGTTCTTTTGAAAGGAAGTGCCAATGCCGGTCTTGTCCCCTGAACGGGAGTCACTCCGGGCCGACGAATGGGCGGGGCCTCGCCGCTTCCGCCGGGCGAGGCTGGGGTTTCTCGGCGGCTCGGTGCGGGTGGTGGCCGTCATCGTCGCCGTCCTCCTCGGGTGGACGGGTCTCCAGCACATCGGCGACCTGCTCCCTGACTGGGCCAACCCGCTCAAGACCGAGGAGGTCGACCGGACGGGCCCGGCCGTCCTCCAGGCGCTGGCCGATCTCCACGAGTATCGGGCCGCCACGGGCTCTTACCAGGTGGTCCTCGACATCGAGAAGGATGCCAAGTACCTGCCGTCGTTCCTGAAGGGGGAGCGGACGCTCTTCCTCGCCCAGGGATCCGTCGACGCCGCCATCGACTTCTCCGGCCTCGGCCCCGAGGCGGTGACGGTCAACCCCGACCGGTCGGTCACGATCACGCTGCCCCACGCGCAGCTGACCAAGCCGGTCCTCGACATCGCGGCCAGCCACGTCATCGACCGCGACCGGGGCCTCCTGGACCGGCTGGGTTCGGTGTTCACCGACAGCCCCACCGGCGAGCAGGCCCTCTACGAAGCCGCCGAGCCGAAGCTGCGGGCGGCCGCCAACGAGTCGGCGCTCATCGCCAGGGCCGACGAGAACACCACCCGGATGCTGACCCGCTTCCTCGGCGCCCTCGGCTACGACAAGGTCACCGTTGGCTGGGAGGAGAACCCGGGCTAGCCGGAAAGGCCCCGGTCAGTCGCCGGACGGTCCGGAGAGGCGCAGGTGGCCCAGACGGACGGCGGCGATGACCAGCGTGACGGCGGCGATGATCAGCAGCCGGACGACGGCGTCGGCGCCTTCGGGGATTCCGGCACGGTGCAGCGTGTTGTAGGCGCTCGGGCCGAGGTCGGCGTAGACGGCCCGGGCCTCCCAGGACGGGGACAACTGCGCCAGCCCCGACAGGGCCGTGCCCAGCAGCCGCTCGATCAGCACCACGTAGCCCAGCGACCAGACGACGGCGCGGCGGGTGAGCGCGCCCAGGAGCACGAAGACGGCTATGTAGGCGGCTGATCCGGCAGCGGCGGACAGGGCCAACGGGACGATGGCAGCGGGGACGCCGGCCACGAGCGCCGCCAGGCCGAAAGGCACCACGAGGGCCGCCATCGCCACGATCAGCCCGGCCATCCAGCGGCCGAGGACCACAGCGGCGAACGAGGCGGGGGACAGCCAGGTGAAGTGCAGCGTCCCCGAACGGACCTCCGAGCCGAGGACGGCGTCGCCGATCACCAGGCAGCCCACCGGCAGCACGACGCCGAACAGGCCCGGCCCCGCCACCTGGGCCAGCGCCACCGGCGCCCGGTCGGGAAGCAGCTGGGACAGCACGGCGAACAGCAACGCGCCCGCCGCCGGCAGCAGCAGCCCGATCCGCCGCTTGGTGGGGAAGCAGGCCTTGAGCGCATAGGCGGTGATGACCCCCACCAGCGCCGGGTCGAACCGCCCCCGCTTCGGCGGTGCCTTGGTCGGAGCAACTCGCACCTCAGCAACCTCGTGGGCCGCGCCTTCCGGGCTGTTGCTTCGGCGCTCGGTCATCTGACCAGCTCCCGGAACAGGGCCTCGAGCGACTCGTCGAGGGGGCGGACCTCCCACAGGCGCACTCCGGCGGTGCGGGCGAGGCCCGGCAGGGCCAACGCCAGGTCGCCAGCCCGGCTGGTGGCCACGGTGAGCCGGTCGCCGTCGACCTCCAGCCCGCCGACGGCTTCGTGACCGGCCAGGGCGGCCGCGAGGACCCGGGGCGGGTCGGCGCGCACCAGCACCCGCCGGGGCCGGTCGGCCATGGCATCACGGATCGCCCGGCGGTCGCCGGCGGCGGCCAGCCGGCCTCGCACCAGCACCACGACCCGCTCGGCCAGGCGCTCCACCTCGTACAACACGTGCGAGCTGACCAGCACCGTGCGCCCCTGGTCGCCGAGCTGGCGGAAGAGGCGGATCAGATTGGCCCGCTGCACCGGGTCGGCGCCGTTGAGCGGCTCGTCGAGGATCAGCACCGTCGGGTTGGTAACCAGGGCGGCCGCGACCTTGGCCCGCTGGCGCATCCCCTTGGAGAAGCCGTCCATCACCCGGTCGGCCACGTCGGTCAGCCCGACGACGGCCAGCCACCGGTCGGGCGCCTCCCGGTCGGCCACGCCGTGGAGGGCGGCCCGGTAGCGGGCCAGCTCGCGGGGTGTGAGACCGGTGGGGACAGCCTCGTCCTCCGGCACCAGCCCGATGTGGCCCTGCACCGAGCGGACCTTGCGGGGATCGCCCCCGGCCACCCACACCTGCCCGGTCGAGACCGAGAGCAGCCCGGTGATCGCCCGCATCAGCGTGGTCTTCCCGGCGCCGTTCGGCCCGAGCAGCCCGGTGACTCCGGGGCCGAAGGAACACGACAGCTCCGCCAGGGCCACCTTGGGCCCGAAGAACACCGACACGCCGGAGACGGCGACGGTGGGCTCGGGGACGAAGGCCGGGTCGAGCAGGTCGGTCACGCCTCGGCCCACCGGTAGCGCCAGAACAGGACTCCCAGCGACAGCCCCAGCACGGCCAGGTAGGTCACCAACGCCAGCGCGCCTGCGCCCGCCACCCCGGCGAGATCGGACTCCTGGTGGATGTGGCCCAGGAAGATCAGGTCGCGCACCTCGAGCGGAAGTGCCAGGACGTTGAACAGCGTGCCCCGCCCGCCGAGGGCATCCGCTTCTTCCAGGATGACGGCCACGATGGAGCTGATGATCGTCACGCCGAAGATCGCTGCGCCGGCCACCACCCGGCGGGGCGTCAGCGAAGCGATGGCGAGCGAGAGCGCGGCGTAATACACCGCCAGCACCGCGACGGCCACCGGGACCTGCCAGAGGATTTCGGCGTTGTCCCGCACGTATGCCAGCGAGCCGTTCTTACTCACCAACGTCTGCCCCACGAAGAGCAGTACCTGCGGCAGGAACGAAAAGGCGAACACGATGCTGCCGATCGCGGCGAGCTTGGCCAGCACGTAGTCGCTGCCGGTCAGCGGCCGGGCGAAGATCACCGGGAGCACCCGCTGCCGCCGGTCGGGGCAGATGACGTCGGGGGCGCACACGGCAACGAACAACAGCAGGGACGACGACACCCCGACGTACTCGCGGTAGGTGAAGAACGAGAAGCCTTCCAGCGGCGAGTTGCGAGTGGCGTAGCCGATGCCGACATTCACTGCCGCCGGGATGCACACGACTGCCAGCAGCCCGAAGGGCAGGACCTTCTGCCGCCAGGTGCGGCGCAGCCCGATGGCCCGCCGTACCGACGCCTTCCACAGGGCCAGCACCGCCGCCCTCCGCCCGCCCCGCGGCCCGTCGTACGGCCGGTAGCCCCGGTCATAGACCGCACCCCGTGCCGCGTCTCGCACCTCAGTCACCCCCGGGCCTCGCGAAGCAAGGACCTCCGGCCCGTCGTGCCTTCGGCGCTCGGCTCATAACTCACCGCCCATGAAGGCCTCGTCGAGCGATGCCGCCTGGGAGGACAGGCGCTGCAGCGGCAGGCCCAGGTCGGCCAGCGTGTCGCGGATCGCGTCGAGCACCGACTCGGGGTCGGGGCCCACGACGACGTCGATCGCGCCCGCCTCCCCGTCGAGCGCCGCATCGCCCACCGCCACGACGGTGAGGCCCCGCTCGGTCAGCGCCCGGGTCAGCCGCCCGATTCCGGCGTTCACCTCCACGGTGAACTTCCCCGTCTGATGCAGGAGCGTCTCGGTGGGCCCGGCCACCACGAGACGCCCGCCGTCGAGCATCACCACGTGGTCGCAGACCCGGGCGACATCGTCGAGGAGGTGGGTGGCCAGCAGCACCGAAATGCCGAACGTCGCCAGGCGGGCCACGAGAGCCAGCATCTCTTCGCGGCCCGTCGGGTCGAGCCCGGCGGTGGGCTCGTCGAGCAGGGCCAGTTCGGGATCGGCCACCAGCGACTGGGCCAGCTTCACCCGCTGGCGCATCCCGGTGGAGAACCCGCCCACCGGCCGGAAGCGGGCCTCGTCCAGCCCCACCAGGTCGAGCACCTCGGAGGCCCGCTGGCGGGCTGCCCGGGCTGGGAGGCCCGACATCTCGCCGAGGGTGGAGACGACGTCGGCGGCGGTCTGGTCGAGCGGCAGGCAGTCGTGCTCCGGCATGTATCCCAGCCGGGAGCGCGCCCCGATCGGGTCGGCGGTCACCTGGTGGCCGCACACCTCGACCGTCCCCTCGGTGGGCCGGGCCAGGCCGAGCAGCAGCCGGAACAGCGTCGTCTTCCCGGCGCCGTTGGCTCCGACCAGGCCGACGAGACCACGCGGCACCTCGACGGTGAGCCCGTCGAGGGCCGTGACGCCGCCGTAACGCTTGGTCAGGCCGGCGGTGGCGAGGAGAGGAGTGGGTTCTACGGGCCGACCTTGTAGATGTCCCGGGTGACCTCGTCGACGAGGTGGGTGGCGGGAATCGTCTCGATCTCGCCACGGTCGCGCAGCTCCAGCACCGCCGGCACCGGGTCGGGATCGGCGTAGAGCGTGCTGTCCCCGTAGTCGGTGGGCCGGCCGGTGGCGTCGGTCACCCAGAACGACGCCTCGAGCGCGATGCCAGCAGGGTCGGAGAAGTAGATCGACCGCATGATGCCGTGGTCCACCACGTCGGTCACCTCACAGCCGGCCTCCTTCAGGCGCGACCGCAGGGCGTGCAGAGCTTCTTCGTCGGGCAGGGCCAGCGAGAGGTGGTCGAACTGCGACGCCTGCGGTGTCGGGACACCCGCTGGCTTGGCGAAGAAGTCGAGCTCGACTCCCCGGTACTCGAAGAACGCAATGGTCGACCCGGGGCCGAACTCGAAGAAGTAGTGCCGGAACGAGTCGGTGGCCAGCGTGGCCACCAGCCGGGCGCCGAGTGCTCCGCACCAGAAGCGGACGGTGGCGTCCATGTCGGGGGTGATGAGCGCCAAGTGGTGTACACCCCGCCAGCGAGGGGACAATTCTCCAGGTCCCATGGCTCCTCCTATCGGCCGAGGTCGTCAGTGCCGTTCTGAGGGGAAGCCTAAGCGGCAAGAGGAGGCCCGGGGGACGGGGGGGTGTCCCCCCGACAACTGCCGGCGTGAGCCGGCTAAGGAGGATGGATGCGACGGGTGGTCGTGACCGGTGCGAACCGGGGTTTGGGCCTGGAGTTCGTCCGCCAGTTGGCGGCGCGCGGGGACGATGTCGTGGCCGGCGTCCGTCAGCCAAAGCTCGCCGACGCGCTCAACAAGCTGGCCTCGAAATCCGCCGGGCGGGTCACCGTCGTCCAGCTCGACGTGGGTGAGCCGGACGACATCGCTGCCGCCGCCCTCCACATCGGAGAGCGGTTCGACTCCGTCGATCTCCTGATCAACAACGCCGGCATCTGGACGGCGCCGGACCAGCCCGACCGGGCGAGCAGCGGCCCGCTGGCCGATCTGCGACCCGACGCCGTTCTGGAGGTGCTGCGGATCAACGCCGTCGGCCCCATCCTCGTGACCCAGGCGCTGGCGCCCTGCCTGGCCGCCGCCGGGCAGGGGGTCGTGGTCAACATCTCTTCGTGGCTCGGCTCGATTCGGGGAGCCACCAATCGGGGCAACCTCGCCTATGCCATGAGCAAGGCGGCCCTCAACATGCTGACCGGGCGGCTGGCGGCCGAACTCGCCGGTCAGGGAACGATCGTCGTCTCGATGAGCCCTGGCTGGGTGGCCACCGACATGGGCGGACCGTCCGCCCCGCTGGAACCGCCAGAGTCGGTGCAGGGCATGCTCAACGTGGTGAACGCGCTGACGCCGGCGCAGTCGGGAACATTCCTCGACCACGCCGGCGCCGTACTGCCCTGGTGACGGCCTCCTCGGGAGAGGTGCAACAGGGTTCTTG
>JAICGL010000176.1 GCA_025923175.1 Acidimicrobiia bacterium | reverse complement strand
CCCGACGGTGACCGGGTCGGCTACTGGCTGGTGGCCTCCGACGGCGGCATCTTCGCCTTCGACGCTCCGTTCAAGGGCTCGATGGGCGACAAGAAGCTGTCCAAGCCCGTCACCGGAATGGTGCCCTACGGCGACGGTTACATGATGGTCGGCGAGGACGGCGGCATCTTCAACTTCTCCAACAAGCCCTTTGACGGCTCGCTCGGTGGGTCCCCGCCCGCCAAGCCGATCGTCTCCGTCTCCGCCCTCCCGTGATGGCGCTCAACCGCCACTCTTCGAACCAAGGAGCGACCGTGCGTAAGCGCTGGACCGGCCTGGCCACCTCGGTGGTCCTGATCGCCTCGGCTCTCGCCGTCCAAGGCACCATCGCCGCCAAGGCCAACCACGTGCCGGGCGGGAGCTGGACCCTCTTCGCCGCCGGCGACATCGCCGACCCGGACAGCGGGTCCGACGAGCTCAACGCCGCACTCATCAAGCAGGGCATCGCCGCGGACCCCGACCACACCCGGGTCCTCATGCTCGGCGACGGTGCGTACCCCGACGGCAGCCTCGCGACCTACGACCGGGAGTACGGCAAGGCCGGTAGCTGGGGCGACTTCCGGGACAAGACGTATCCCGTGCCCGGCAACCACGACTACGGCACGCAGATGACGTCGAGCAACAGCGGCTACCGGCAGTACTGGAACGCGCGGCTCGCCGAGATGGAGGCGGCCGGCGGGAACACCATGTCCGACCAGGGCGGCTGGTACTCCTTCGACCTCGGCAACTGGCACGTCATCGCCCTGAACTGGGCCTGCGGGAACACCACGCAGATCAGCTGCAAGGAAGACGGCCCCCAGGCGATGTGGCTCGACGCCGACCTCGCCAAAGCCACGACCGCCGGCAAGCACATCATCGCCATGTGGCACGGCGCCCGGTTCTTCTCCCAGAACGACAACGGCGGGGCCGGCACGCCGGCCGGGCCGTCGACCGACTCCGGCAAGACCAACATCCTGTGGAAGAAGCTCCAGGCGGCCGGGGCCGACATCGTGCTCGGCGCCCACCACCACAACTACGAGCGCTTCGACCGCATGAGTGTGGAGCAGCCGGCCGGCGCCCCCGTCGAGGACAAGCAGGGCCAGGTCGACCCCAACGGCATGCGCCAGTTCGTCGTCGGGACGGGCGGCGGCGGCCTTCACAAGTTCACCAGCCACCCGGACGCTGTCGGCAGCCAGGCCCGGGTCGACAACTCCTACGGAGTCCTCAAGCTCGTGCTGCACGAGAACACCTACGAGTGGCAGTTCCTCTCCTCCGGGTCTCCCGGGGAGCAGCCGGCCGGCACCGTGCTGGACTCGGGCTGTGACTCCACCCACCTCAACCCCGGCATCTGCGGGGCCGGCGGCGTCACCACGACCACCCAGCCCGGCGGCGGTGGCTCGACGACGACCACCCAGCCCGGCGGCAACGTCGACCCCAACCGGAAGGGCTACTGGATGGTCGGTGCCGACGGGAAGGTGTACGCCTTCGGCACCGCCCAGAAGTTCGGCGACGCCGGCCTGACGCCCGGCACCTCCGCCGTCGACCTCGAGCCCACCCCGACCGGTGGCGGCTACTGGGTCGTCGACGACGCCGGCGGCGTGGCCGCCTTCGGCGACGCCGTCTACCGGGGTTCACCCGACAGCTTGACCCTGAAGGGCGATGAGAAGGTGACGAGCCTCTCGTCGACGCAGACGGGCAAGGGCTACTGGATGTTCACCAACAAGGGCCGGGTGCTGACCTTCGGCGATGCCACCCACTTCGGTGACATGGCCGGCAAGCCGCTCAACGCCCCGGTGCTCGACTCGATCGTGACCCCGTCCGGCAAGGGCTACTACATGGTGGCCGGCGACGGCGGCATCTTCTCCTTCGGCGACGCCAAGTTCTACGGCTCCATGGGCGGCAAGCCGCTCAACAAGCCGGTGCAGTCGCTCGTTCCCGACAGCGACGGGGTGGGCTACTGGCTGGTGGCGTCCGACGGCGGCATCTTCGCCTTCGACGCTTCCTTCCGAGGATCGATGGGCGGCAAGCCGCTCAACAAGCCGGTCACCGGCATGGTCCGCTACGCCGACGGCTACCTGATGGTCGGCGAGGACGGCGGCATCTTCAACTTCTCCAGCCAGCAGTTCCTGGGGTCACTGGGGTCCACCCCGCCGTCCCGCCCGATCGTGTCGGTTGCGGCCTTGGGCTGACGAACCCGGACAGACTTGTTTGCCAGCGGGACCCCGGGCGAGGAAACCGGGGTTCCACTGGCGAATTCCCCTCTACAACAGGCACAACGTTGGAGGGACCGGGATGTCAGACCCGCAGAATGGGAACGAGCCGATTGGCGGCCACCCCGAGAGCGTCGATCCGCCCTGGTTCCAGGAGCTGGTTCGGCGGGCGTTCGAACGGGAGATGCGCCGCTACCAGAAGCTCGGTGCCGATGCGGACGAAAGCCTCGAACGGGCCATGTGGTACGTCTTCGACCTCCGCAACAACCTGACGGAGCTCTACCAGGCGGGTGCCGCGGGAGCCGAAGAAGGCTGACCCGGCAGGCCGCTAGCCTGCGGCCCCGATGGCAACACAAGAGAACTCGCACGCCCCGGTCCTCGTGTTCCGGGGCGTGACTCTTTCCTTCGACCCTGGTCGCCCGGTGCTGACCGGGGTCGACTGGGCGGTGGGGCCGGGCGAGCGGTGGGTGGTCCTCGGAGCGAACGGCTCCGGGAAGACGTCGCTCCTCCGGCTGGCCGGCGGGTGGCTCTTCCCGTCCGCCGGCACGGTCGACGTCCTCGGGCACCGGCTCGGCCGGGTCGACGTCCGCGCCCTCCGGCTCCGCCTCGGCTACGCCAGCGGCGCGCTGGCCCAGATGCTCCGCCCCGGCGTCAGCGGCCTCGAGATCGTCATGGCAGCCAAGCACGCCGCCCTCGAGACGTGGTGGCACACCTACGACGACGCCGACCGTGCCCGGGCCCGGGCGCTCCTCGAGCGGATGGGCTGCGGCCATCTGGCCGACCGGCCGATCAACACGGCCAGCGACGGGGAGCGCCAGCGGGTGCAGCTGGCCCGCACCCTCATGGTCGACCCTGACCTGCTGCTCCTCGACGAGCCGACGGCCGGCCTCGACCTGGGCGGGCGGGAGGCGCTCGTCGCCCGTCTGGCCGAGCTGGCCGCCGACCCCCACGCTCCGGCCACCGTGCACGTCACGCACCACACCGAGGAGAACCCGCCCGGCTTCACCCACGCCCTCCTCCTCCGGGCCGGCCGGGTGCTGGCCGCAGGCCCGCTCGACGACACCGTGACCGCAGCCGCCTTGTCGGCCTGCTTCGACACGACCGTGACTCTGGAACGCCGCAACGGACGCTTCATCGCTCTGGCCACGCCAGAGTCGGTTCCTCGCGTGATGTCCTATCCGCCCGCTCCCCGCCAGGACATCGTCGAGGACATCCACGGCCACGCCGTCGCCGACCCGTACCGCTGGCTGGAAGACCCCGACGACCCCGCCACCCGCGCCTGGTCGAAGGCCCAGGACGAACTCGTCCGCCCCTACCTCGACCGCCAGCCCGCCCGCGCCGGTTTCGCCACCCGGCTGCGGGAGTTGTCGGTCGGGCTGGTGTCGCAGCCGGCTGTCAGAAGCGAGCGGTTTTTCGTCATGCGCCGGATTCCCGACCAGGAGCACGCTGTCCTCGTCGTCCTCTCCCCCGCCGACGACCCGCTGACCGGTGGGCGGGTGCTGATCGACCCCAGTGCCCTGTCCGACGACGACACCATCACCCTCGACGGGTGGCTGCCCTCCCCCGACGGCACCCTGCTGGCCTACCTGCTCTCCGACGCCGGCGACGAGGAGTCCGCGCTCTCGGTCATGGCCGTCGACACCGGCGAGCCCGTCGACGGCCCGATCGACCGCTGCCGCTACAGCTCCCTGGCCTGGACCCCCGACGGCAGGGGGCTCTACTACGTCCGCCGCCTCCCGCCCTCCGAGGTTCCTGCGGGTGAGGAGGCCTTTCACCGCCGGGTGCTCTTCCACCGGCTCGGCGCTGATCCGCAGACCGACGAGCTGGTCTTCGGGGACGGCCGGGACCCGACCGCCTACTACGCCGTTCAGGTCTCGGTCGACGGCCGCTGGCTGCTCGTCGCCGAGCACCTCGGCACCGCTCCCCGCAACGACGCCTGGATCGCCGACCTCGCCGCTCCGGACGGGCACCGCCGGCTCGTCCCCATCCAGGAAGGGATCGACGCCGCCACCTACGCCCACGTCGGCCCCGACGGCCGCCTCTACCTCCACACCGACCTCGACGCCCCCCGCTACCGCCTGGCGGTGACCGACCCGGAACGTCCACAGCCCGAACACTGGGCGGACCTCGTGCCCGAGGACGGCGACGGCGTCCTCACCGACTGGTGCCTCACCGACGACGCCGTCGTCGCCGTCCGGGCCAACCACGGTGTGAGCCGGGTCACGACCCATGATCGTGAGACGGGCGCGCCGTCCGGCCAGATCGCATTGCCGGGTCTGGGCGTCGCCGGCGTCACGGCCCGTCCGGAGGGCGGCGACGAGGTCTGGATCGGCTACCAGGACTTCACGACGCCCGCCCAGGTGTGGCACCACCAGGCTGGAATCACCACGCTCTGGGCGACGGCACCGGGTTCCCCCAACCTTCCGCCGATCACCACCGACCAGGTCACCTACCGGTCGGCCGACGGGACCGAGGTGCGGATGTTCGTCATCCACCGGGACGACATCGACGCAGCCGGCGGGCCGCACCCCACCGTCCTCTACGGCTACGGCGGGTTCCAGGTCTCCCAGGTGCCCGCCTACTCCGCCACCGTGGCCGCCTGGGTCGAGCGGGGCGGCGTCTGGGCCGTGGCCTGCATCCGGGGCGGAACCGAGGAAGGCGAGGCCTGGCACCGCGACGGCATGCGGGAGCACAAGCAGCACTGCTTCGACGATTTCATCGCCGCCGGCGAGACCCTCATCGCCTCCGGCTGGACGGCCCCCGACCGGCTGGGGATCTACGGCGGCAGCAACGGCGGCCTCCTCGTCGGCGCCACCCTCACCCAGCGGCCCGACCTCATGCGGGCAGTCGTCTGCTCCGCTCCCCTCCTCGACATGGTCCGCTACGAGCGCTTCGGTCTCGGCCGCACCTGGAACGACGAGTACGGCACGGCTGCCGACCCGACCGAGTTCGGCTGGCTCCTCTCCTACTCGCCCTACCACCGGGTCGCCGCCGGAACCCGCTACCCGGCCGTCCTCTTCACCGTCTTCGACAACGACACCCGGGTCGACCCGCTCCACGCCCGCAAACTCTGCGCCGCCCTCCAGTGGGCCACAAGCCGCCCACCGGACCCAATCCCTGGTGATGGAGCGCCGATCCTGCTCCGGCGGGAGGAGAACGTGGGCCACGGTGGCCGGTCGGTCAGTCGCACGATCAGCCTCGCCGCCGACGTCCTGGGCTTCTTCGACGGGACGATTCGGACGAAAGGTCCCAACGCGCCATAAAGGGCCTGCGAACCCGGTACCTTCATAGACATGTTGAAGTTCCTGCTCAGGCGCTTCGCCAACTACCTCGTCCTGGTGGGTTTGGCCGCTTGTCTCGGGTACTTCCTGGCCGCCAGCAGCCTCAACCCGCGCTCCAACTACGAACTCCGCAACCCACGGCCGTCCCAGGAATCCATCGACGCCAAGCTCAACGAACTCAACCTCAACGACCGCACCCCGCTCGTCGAACGGTTCACGCGGTGGGCCACCCATTTCGTCAAAGGCGACATGGGCAAGACGATCCAGGAGCGCCCGCTGTGGGAGGAGATGAAGCGGCGGATGGGCGTCAGCCTCCGGCTGCTGGGGCTCGGCGCCATGATCGGCGCGATCGCCGGCGTCACCCTCGGCGTCCTGGGGGCGGTCAAGCAATACTCCTGGTTCGACCACGGCACGACCGCCTGGTCCTTCGTCATCCTGGCGACGCCCGTGTTCCTGCTGGCCCAGCTGCTCAAGTACGCCGGGACCCACTACTGGAACGCCTACGTGCCCTCCGGCCTCGACCTCTTCTTCGTGGGCGAGTACACGCCGAACCTCGGCGGCGGCTTCTTCGAAGGCCTACGGGACCGGCTCAACCACCTGATCGTGCCGACGCTCGGCATCGTGCTGGGCCAGATCGCCTTCTACAGCCGGTACCAGCGCAACTCGTTCCTCGACGTCATGGGGGCCGACTTCCTCCGCACCGCCCAGGCCAAGGGGCTCCGCCGGCGAACGGCGCTCATCAAGCACGGCCTGCGGACCGCCCTCATCCCGATGGCCACGTTCTTCGCCTACAGCTTCGGCCTGCTCCTCACCGGCGCCACCTTCACCGAGAAGATCTTCGCCTGGCACGGCATGGGTGAGTGGTTCATCGACGCCGTCAACACGAACGACGTCAACGTCGTAGCGGCGGTGATCGTGTTCAATGCGGTACTGGTCCTCATCGCCGGCCTCATCGCCGACGTCCTCTACGCCGCCCTCGACCCCCGCGTCCGGATCCGGTAGCTCATGGCCGTCGTCCACGAACCCGAAGTCATCAGCCCTGAGACGGAGGAGCAGCACGAGGTTGTCGGCCGGGGCCGCCTCGTCTGGCGCCGCTTCCGCCGCCGCAAGCTGGCGATCGCCGGCCTGGTGGTCCTCGTCGGCATGTTCGTCCTGGCCTTCGCCGGGCCCCACCTCACACACTGGGGGTACCTCGACCAGGACCTCGAGAACGGCCTGCGAGGTCCCTACGCCGACCACTTCTTCGGCACGACACAGCTCGGCCAGGACGTCTTCGTCCGGACCATGAAGGGGCTCCAGAAGTCGCTCGTGATCGGGTTGCTGACGGCCTTCTTCTCCACCGGGACGGCCGCCGTCGTCGGTGCCTCGGCCGGCTACTTCGGCGGGTGGGCCGACCGCATCCTCATGTGGATCGTCGACCTGCTCCTCGTGCTGCCGTCGTTCATCATCATCGCCATCCTCTCGCCCCAGTTCCGGGGCAAGACGTGGCTCCTCTTCGTCATCGTCCTGGCCGCCTTCTCCTGGATGATCACCGCCCGGATCGTGCGGGGTCTGACGCTCTCGCTGCGGGAGCGGGAGTACGTGCAGGCGGCCCGGTTCATGGGCGTGCCGTCGCGGACGATCATCTTCCGGCACATCCTTCCCAACATGTCGTCGTTCCTCATCATCGACGCCACGCTCAACGTGGGCGGCGCCATCCTGGCCGAGAGCGGCCTCTCCTATTTCGGGTTCGGCGTGCAGTTCCCCGACGTGTCGCTGGGCAACCTGATCGCCGACGGCGTCGGTTCGGCCCTGACCTTTCCCTGGATCTTCTTCTTCCCGGGCCTTTGCCTGATCGTCACCGTGCTCGCCGTCAACGTCATGGGCGACGGCCTGCGTGACGCCCTCGACCCGTACTCGTCGGCAGCTAAGGCCCGCACGATCAAATGACGGTCGAACTGCCGGCCGAGATGCCGACCGGTCGCGTCGCCGCACCGACCCCCGGGGCGGTGCTGGAGGTCCGCGACCTCCACGTGTCGTTTCCGAGCGAGAGCGGCCCGGTCCGGGCCGTGCGCGGGCTTTCCTATGCGCTCGCCCCCGGCGAGGTCCTCGGCATCGTCGGCGAGTCGGGCTCCGGCAAGTCGGTGTCGTCGCTGGCGGTGATGGGCCTGCTCCCGTCGAGCGCCGACATCAAGGGCTCCATCCTCTTTCAGGGCAAGGAACTCCGGGGCCTCGGCGACCGCGACTTCTCGTCCCTGCGGGGCGAGGGAATTTCGATGGTCTTCCAGGACCCGCTCTCGGCCCTCACCCCCGTCTACACCGTCGGCGACCAGATCGCCGAGGCCATCCGCATTCACCGCGACGTCGGGAAGGACGAGGCCGCCAGACGGGCCGTCGAGCTGCTGCAGCTCGTCGGG
>JAICGL010000175.1 GCA_025923175.1 Acidimicrobiia bacterium | reverse complement strand
GCCGTGTCCCCCAAGGACGTGCGGTTCAACCAACTGGAAGAGGGGACGGGCGCTCGCATTCGCCAGAAGCGGGTGTCGGCGGAGACTGGCGAGGAAGTGCCCTACGAGAAGATCGTCAAGGGCTACGAGATCTCGCCTGACCGCTACGTGATCATCGCGCCAGAGGAACTCGAGGCTCTCGACCCGAAGGCGACCCGTGCGATCGACATCGAGGACTTCGTCGATCTCGACCAGATCGATCCGGTCCATTACGAGCGGCCCTACTACCTCGTGCCCGAGAAGGGAGCGACGAAGGCCTACCGGCTGCTCCTCGACGCGATGAAGGAATCGAACAAGGTGGCCATTGCCCGCCTGGTACTGCGGACGAAGCAGTACCTGGCGGCGATCCGGCCGATGGGCGACGTGCTCTGCCTCGAGACGCTCCTCTTCGCCGACGAGGTCGTGTCGCCGGAATCGCTGGAGGGTCTCCCCGGCCCCGACACCGAGGTGTCGGACCGCGAGCTCAAGATGGCCCAGCAGCTGATCGAGTCGCTGTCGACCGACTTCGAGCCGGCGAAGTACCGCGACGAGTACCGGGATCGGGTGCTGGCGCTCATCGAGCAGAAGGCCGAGGGCGCCGAGATCGTGGCCCAGCCGGTCGCCGAGGAGCCGGCGAAGGTGGTCGACCTCATGGCCGCCCTCGAGGCGTCACTGGCCGCGGCGAAATCGAATCGGTCCGCGGAGGCTGGGGAGCTTCACCAGCCTTCCCCGAGGAACACCGCAGTTTCCGAGTGACGCTGGTCGAGATCGAGGGGCGGCAGCTCAAACTCTCCAACCTGGAGAAGGTGCTCTATCCCGAGGTGGGGTTCACCAAGGGTCAGGTCATCGACTACTACATGCGGATCTCGCCGGCCCTGCTCCGCCAGATCGAGGGCCGGCCGCTCACGCTGAAGCGCTATCCCAACGGCGTCGACGGCGAGTACTTCTACGAGAAGCAGTGCCCGTCGCACCGCCCGCCGTGGGTGCAGGTGGCGCCGGTGTGGAGCGGCCACAACGTCCGGACCATCAACTTCTGTCTGGTGGAGGACCTGCCCACCCTCATCTGGGTGGCCAACCTTGCCTCGCTCGAGCTTCACACCGCCCTCCACCGGGCGGTGGGGTCCAAGGGCACGCCCGACGAGACGTGGACACCGGACATGGTCGTCTTCGACCTCGACCCCGGCGAGCCGGCCGCATTCTCCGAGTGCGCCCAGGTCGGGCTCTGGCTCCGGGAGTCGCTCGATGGGCTAGGACTCGACTCGTGGCCGAAGACGTCGGGGAGCAAAGGTCTTCAGGTCTACGTGCCGCTCAACACGCCGGTGACCTACGACGAGACCAAGAGCTTTGCCCGGGCCATGGCCCAGGTCGGTGAGCGGGCGCATCCGAAGCTGGTGGTGTCGAACATGGCCAAGGATCTTCGCAAGGGCAAGGTGCTCATCGACTGGAGCCAGAACGACGAGCACAAGACGACCGTGTCGGTGTATTCGCTGCGGGCGCGGCCCAACCCGACGGTCTCCGCCCCGCTGCACTGGTCGGAGGTCGAGGCGGCGGCAGGGGGCGGGCCGGTGCCCCGGATCGAGGCCGGCGAGGCGGTCCGGCGACTCGAGGCCGACGGCGACCTGTTCGCCCCGCTGCTCGAGTTGGAACAACGGCTGCCGACCTTTGGTTGACGGTTGTGCTGGAAAGAGGTTCCAGTTCATGACCATGGGGTAAAAGTGGGGGCTATGGGCGACCTCAAGCAGACGCTTGCCAGCGCGCTCGATGGCGCCCGGCAGCGTTCCCTCGGCCTGCTCGATCCGCTCTCCGAAGAGGACCAGCTGGCCCAGCACTCGCCGCTGATGTCCCCCCTGGTCTGGGACCTGGCCCACGTCGGGCACTACGAAGAGCTGTGGCTCCTGCGGGCGGTGGCTCGCACCCAGCCGATCGATCCGGCCCACGACGACATCTACGACGCCTTCAAGCACGTCCGGAACGAGCGGGCGAAGCTCGCCGTCCTCGGCCCGGCCGAGGCCCGCCGTCACATCTCCATGGTGCGGGGCCGGGTCTTCGACGTTCTCGAGAAGGTGGAGCTCGACCCGGCCGTCCCCCTCCTCAACGACGGGTTCGTCTACGGGATGGTGGCCCAGCATGAGCATCAGCACGACGAGACGATGCTGGCCACCCTGCAGCTGATGGCCTCGCCGTACCCCCACGTGGCCGTGCCGCCTCCGCCCGGGAGACCCCTACCCGAGCGCGAGGTGCTGGTTCCGGGCGGGCCCTTCGTGATGGGCACCGACCTCGAGCCGTTCGCCTACGACAACGAGCGGCCTGCACATACCGTCGACGTCGACGACTTCTCCATCGACACCGCGCCTGTGACCAACGGGGAGTACCTGGCCTTCGTCGAGGCCGGCGGCTACGACGACCCGCGCTTGTGGTCCGACGCCGGCTGGGGCCACCGCCTCGAGAACGATCTGGAAGCGCCGCAGTTCTGGGCCCGGCAGGGTGGCGGGACCTGGTCGGTCAAGCGCTACGGCCAGCAGATAGACCTACCGCTCGACGAGCCCGTCCAGCACGTCTGCTGGTACGAGGCCGACGCCTACGCCCGCTTCGCCGGCAAGCGTCTCCCCACCGAGGCGGAGTGGGAGAAGGCAGCGACCGGCGCGTCCGCCCCCGGGGGATGGGGGGTGTCCCCCCGACAAGGGCGGCGTGAGCCGCCAACGACAGTCGCCAACCTCGGCCAGCGCCACTTCGGCCCGGCGCCTGTGGGCGCCTATCCCGACGGCGCCAGCCGCTACGGCGCCGAACAGATGCTGGGCGACGTGTGGGAGTGGACCTCATCCGACTTCACCGCCTACCCCGGCTTCACCACGTTCCCCTACAAGGAGTACTCCGAGGTGTTCTACGGCTCCGACTACAAGGTGCTGCGGGGCGGGTCCTGGGCGACATCGCCTCTTGTGGCCCGCACGACGTTCCGCAACTGGGATTACCCGATCCGACGCCAGATCTTCGCCGGGTTCCGGTGCGCCCGTGATGTCTGAGAACAAGCCCGGGGGTTCGGGGGTGTCCCCCGAGAAGGACATTCTCCTCACCGTTGGTTTGGGGCCCGACGACCTGCGGGGCGACATGCGGGCCGATGTCACCCGGGGGCTGCAGGCGACTCCGAAGGAGTTGCCCTCGAAGTACTTCTACGACGAGGAAGGCTCGGCACTCTTCGACGCCATCACGCGCCTGCCGGAGTATTACCCGACCCGCACCGAGCGGAGCATCCTTGTGGCGCGCGCCGGCGAGATCGCCGCCCGGTCCGGCGCCGACACACTCATCGAGCTCGGATCGGGGACATCGGAGAAGACGAGGCTCCTCCTCGACGCGTTCCATCGGCGGGGGTCGCTGCGCCGCTTCGTGCCCTTCGACGTCGACGAGATGACGCTGCGGTCGGCCGCCGCCGCGGTGGCAACCGAGTACCCGGGTGTGGCCGTTCACGCCGTCGTCGGCGACTTCGAGCGACATCTGGCGCTGCTCCCGACCGGAGGCCGGCGGATGATCGCCTTCCTCGGCAGCACGATCGGGAATCTCACCCCAGAGCAGCGCGCAATGTTCCTGGCCGACATCGTCCACCAGCTGGAGCCCGGCGACACGTTCCTCCTCGGCACCGATCTCGTAAAGGACATCCGGCGCCTCGAGGCCGCCTACGACGACTCGGCCGGCGTGACGGCGGCGTTCAACCGCAACGTGCTCCACCGGCTCAACCGGGACCTCGACGCCGACTTCGTGCCCGACCGCTTCGAGCACGTGGCCCTGTTCGACACCGAGGCGGAGTGGATCGAGATGCGGCTGCGGTCAACCGTCGATCAGGTCGTGACGATCGCCGGACTCGACCTGACGGTGCGATTCGCCGCCGGGGAGGAGATGCGGACGGAGATCTCGGCGAAGTTCCGCTCGGACGGGCTGGCCTGCGAGCTCACCGTGGCCGGGCTCGAGCTGCTGGACCTGTGGACCGACCCCGCCGGCGACTTCGCCCTCTCGCTGTCGACGCCGAAGTAGGACTAGCCGACCATCGCCTGGGCGCCGGGGCGCAGCTCGAACCAGACACGGGTCTCGCCGTCCATCTGGACGGCTCCCCACCGGTCGGAGATGCGATCGACGAGGAAGAGCCCCCAGCCCGACGGCTCGGCGACCCCGGAGACGATGCGGGGACGGGGCGAGCCGATGCTCTCGAAACCCTGGCCGGCGTCCGCCACCTCGACCATGAGCACCTCGGCGGACGCCCGGACGCTGAACTCGATCGAGGCTTCGTCCGGCAGGCCCGCATGCCGCACGCTGTTGGTCACCAACTCGCTCACCAACAGCTCCGCGTTGTCGGCCACGGCTGGGTTCAGGTACGGCCTGAGCCCGGCCACGGCGTGCCGGGCCACGCTCGCCGCCACAGGTGTTGCGGGAAGGCGGAGCAGGAGAAATACGTGCAGTGGATTGCCTTCGACTATGTGCGGGGTGCAAATACGGACAAAGTGCGCGTCCATTACCCAGCCGCAGTCTTGATCAAACCGCAGGTCAGAGGTCATAAATTGCGTTTTTCGGGAGGCTTGGCGGCGGGTGCGGTGGCCGGCGTGGTGTCGGGCTTGCCGTCGACCCTCCACGCCCTGGCGACCGGGCGGGATCCGTTGGCCGCCGCCCGGGCCGCAGGGAACCTCCTCCTGCCGGCCGATGCGGGGTCCCGAGCCCTCCTCTTCGCGGGCGGGATCACCCATGTGGCGCTGTCGCTCGGCTGGGGTACCGTCCTCGCCATGGCCGTCCGCCGGACGTCCCTGGCGCCTGTGGCCGTCGGTGTGGCCGGCGGGGCGGCCATCGCCGCCGTCGATCTCGGGTTGCTGGCCCACGGCCCGATGGGCCGCCGCTGGCCTCTGATCCGGGCGCTCCCCGTCGGCCCTCAAGTGGCCGACCACCTGGCCTTCGGCACCATCGCCGGCGCCGTACTCAGCCGTGGCTGAACCGCAGGACCACGACCACGAGCATGACCACCACGACCACGGGCACGACGGCGACCACCAGCACGAGCACGACGAACACGAGCATCACGGCGGCCTGCGGTCCCTGTTCAAGCGGCACCGCCACGACTCCGCCGCCTCGATCGACTCGGCGCTGGAATCGAGCGAGCAGGGGATCCGGGCGCTGTGGATCTCCCTCGTGGTGCTCGGCGCCACCGCTGCCATCCAGCTGGTGGTGGCGCTGCTCTCCGGATCGGTGGCGCTGCTCAACGACACGTTCCACAACTTCGCCGACGCCTTCACGGCCCTGCCTCTGTGGCTGGCGTTCTCCCTCGGGCGGCGCCGGCCGAGCGACCGCTACCCGTTCGGTTACGGCCGGGCGGAGGACCTCGCCGGCGGCGCCGTGGTCGCCATGATCGCCCTCTCGGCCGTCGTCGCGGCCTGGGAGGCGATCGACCGGCTACTGAACCCGACCGAGGTGCGCTACCTCGGAGCCGTGATCGTCGCCTCGCTGGTCGGCTTCGCCGGCAACGAGGTCGTGGCCCAGTACCGGATCCGGGTCGGGCGGGAGATCGGCTCCGCCGCCCTCGTGGCCGACGGCCTCCACGCCCGCACCGACGGGCTGAGCTCACTGGGCGTCCTGGCCGGTGCCCTCGGGGTCGTGGCGGGTTTCGAGCGGGCCGACGCGATCGCCGGCCTCGTCATCGCCGCGCTGATCGTGTCTGTCCTCCGTCAGGCGGCCCGCGACGTGGTCGCCCGCCTCATGGACGCAGTCGACCCCGCCCTGGCGGAACGGGCCCGCGGGGTCCTGGCGAGCGTCGACGGCGTCGAGGGCGTGGGCCGGCTCCGCGTCCGCTGGATCGGCCATCGGCTCCACGCCGAGGCCGAGATCAGCGTCGACGGCGACCTGTCCCTCTCCGCCGCCCACCGCATCGCCGAGGACGCCCGCCACCGACTCATCCACGACGTGCCCCGCTTGACGTCGGCGATCATCCACGCCGACCCCTGCGGCCACGACGGGGTCGACCACCACGCCGAACTCGACCACCACGATCGCGGCGAGGATGAAGGGCACCGGCACTGAACAAAGGATTCACCCAGCACCTTCCAGGGTAGGCGCGAGTGGTGATCGGGTTCGTGATGTCGGGCGGCGCCAACCTGGGCAGCGTCCATGTCGGAATGCTGCAGGCACTCCTCGAAGCGGGCGTCAAGCCCGATGTCATCGTCGGCACGTCCATCGGAGCCGTCAATGCCGCCCACCTGGCGGCCGATCCGAGCCTGGAGAACGTCGAGCGGCTGCGGGACATGTGGTGCAACGTCCGCGCCGGCGCCGTCTTCCCTCTCAGCCCCTTTCACAACGCCCGGGCGCTGTTCCGCGACGGGGCGTTCTTCTCGGTTCATCTCTGGCGGAAGTTCCTCGAGGACCGGGCGCAGTACACCAACATCGAGGACGCGGCGGTACCGCTGCGGATCACCGCCACCGACTACGAGGAAGGCCGGTCGGTCGTGTTCGATTCCGGCTCGGCCCTCGACGCCGTCCTGGCGAGCACGGCCCTCCCCGGAATCTTCCCCCCGTACGAGATCGACGGCCGCTACTACCTCGACGGTTCGATCTCCGAACAACTCCCGCTCAAGGTGGCCATCGATGCCGGCGCGCACACGGTCTACGTCATGGCGGTCAGCGTGCCGAGCCCTCCGCCCGACCGCCGCACCCCCCTGACGATCCTGCGGCATTCGCTGACCATCCTCCTGTACCCCCGGATCCGGCTCGATGCCCTCAACCTCCCCGGCGCGCACCAGAAGCTGCGGATCATCCAGGTTCCCTCATTGGCCGCGCAGGTCTCGCTGTGGGACATGTCCCGCCACCGCAAGCTCATCGACAGTGCTTATGAGACGACGAAGGAGTTCCTCGAGCACGAGCACGAGCGGGATGAGCAGCTCGAGGTGGCCACCGTGCCCGAGATCGAAGTAGAGACCCAGACCCCCGAGGACCCCTGCCCCGAGCCATAGGGGTCCCTCCACACCACCTGGTGCCGCTAGGAGCGGCGTAGGGCGTCGGCGATGGCCGTCGGGGTCGGGCTCTTTTCCAGGTCCTCCAGAGGAGCGGGGAGGGCGATCGACCAGTTGGGCCGTTCGTCGGTGGTGCCCGGAACGTTTGGCCGTTCCTCGACGACGGCGGCGTCGTCGAGGGTGGCGGTCAGGATCATCGACGGCGCCTGAGCCAGCAGGCGGTGCGTGTTCACGACGACCTCGGCCGGTTCGGCGTCTTCGGGAGAGCCGCTCCAGTCGGCCAGCTTGCGGCGGATCCCCAGCTCTGCATCCTCATTGGGCTCGAGTCCGATCGCCCGCTGGTCGGCGAGGTCGGCGCCCGTCCACATGCCGGCGATCGTCGGCAGGTCATGGGTCGTGACGGCGGCCAGGGCCTGGCTCGGGAACTCGGGCGGGCGGTGCGGCTCGAACCACAGCAGCCGATAGGACAACACCTTGCGCTCGGCCAGTTCCTCGCGGACGAAGTCCTCAACCGTGCCGAGGTCCTCCCCCACGACGTAGGCGCCGGCCCGGTGGCTCTCGAGCGCCAGGATGTCGAGCATCTCCCAGTGCCGGTAGCGGACGTAGGCGCCCTCGGCGGCCGTCGCACCCATCGGGATCCAGAACAGGCGGAAGAGGCCCATGACGTGGTCGACCCGGATCCCGCCCGCCGCCCGCAGGCCGAACCGCACGGTACGGATCCACGGGTCGTAGCCGGCCATGCGCAACCGCCAGGGGTCGAACGGCGGGAGGCCCCAGTCCTGCCCCCTGGTGTTGAAGTCATCGGGCGGGGCGCCGACCCGCATGCCGAGCGCCATCGTGTCCTGCCACAGCCAGGCGTCGGCGCCGCCGGGATCGACACCGACGGCGAGGTCCTGCATCAGGTCGATCTCGGAGCCCGCCCG
>JAICGL010000174.1 GCA_025923175.1 Acidimicrobiia bacterium | reverse complement strand
CACTCCGAACAGGTGGGCGATGGCGGCCTCGTCGTAGTAGCTGTAGATGTGCTCGGCCAGATCGGCGGCCTTCATGCCCGCCTGTTCGGCGAGGAACTCGCTGGCGTCGGCCACGCCAGGGTGGAACTTGGTGCAGAAGGCATAGACCTCGGTGCGGTTGCAGGTCGACAGCAGGGCGACCTCGGCGAGGAACTCCCGGCCGGCGAGCTCGCGCAGCGCCTTCGGGACGTGAGCGGACGGCACGGCCACCCGCTCCAGCACGGGCAGCGGCACCGTGCGGTGGTTCAGCCCGACGACGACGAAAGACACGTCCGCAGCCCCTTCCTGGCCTCGTCCACACGACCGGCGCGGATGCTTCCGAGGATGCCGGAATCGAGCGCCGCCTGCCAATTGGCGCCGGGCCGGGCCTCGGCCCGGGCTTCCGCCACGAGGTCGATCAGGACCCCATACTCGGGCCCTACCAGCGTAGCCAGCTGCTGACGGATCCATACCGCCGCCGCCGGGGCCCGCCCCGATGTCCCCACCGCCACCTCAAGGTCACCCCGCCGCAGGACCGACATGGGCCGGGCCGACGACGCCGCGCCGTCGCCGGCGGCGCTGACGAAACAGTGCTCCCGTTCGGCCGCCACCACCACCGCCCGGTTCACGGCGGGGTCGTCGGTGGCGGCGATGCAGAGCCAGGCGCCGGTCACATCGCCGCCCTCGAAGGGCCGGAGCGCAACCATCACCTTCTTCTGATCGGCCCAGGCGGCGATCTCCTGAGAGACCGTCGGGGAGACGACCTCGACCCGGGCGCCGGCCTCGAGGAGGTCGGCGACCCGGCGGGTGGCCAGCTTGCCACCGCCGACGACCAGCACCCGCCGGCCGTCGAGCGTCAGGCTGACGGGATAGGTCGTCGTCATGACATTCCGCCGAGCGCCACCCGCCCGCCCTCCGCTTCGTCACGCCGCTGCTGGTAGAAGGACAGGATCTGCAGCTCGATCGACAGGTCGACCTTGCGGAGCGAGACCCCCGGCGGGACCGCGATGACCGTCGGAGCGAAGTTGAGCACGGAGGTCACGCCGGCGCTCACGAGCAGCTCGGCGACCTCCTGGGCGGCCGAAGCCGGCGTGGCGATGATCCCGATGGCGACATGGCGCTCGGCCACGATTCTGGGCAGGTCGATCAGCGGCTCGACGGCCAGACCGCCGACCTCCATGCCGCACTTGGCGGGGTCGGCGTCGACGAGGGCGACGATCCGGAAACCGCGGGCGGAAAACCCCCGGTAGTTGGCCAGCGCCGCCCCGAGGTTCCCGATCCCGACAATGACGACAGGCCAGTCCTGGGTCAGCCCGAGTTCCCGGGAGATCTGGAAGAGGAGGTACTCCACGTCGTAGCCGACGCCCCGGGTGCCGTAGGACCCGAGGTAGGAGAAGTCCTTCCGGACCTTGGCGGCGTTGACGCCGGCCATTTCGGCCAGCCGCTCGGACGACACGGTCGGGATCCGCTGCTCGGCCATCTCCAGGAGGGCCCGGTAGTAGAGCGGGAGACGGGCGACTGTCGCCTCCGGGATCCGCCGCGGCGGTCGGTCAGCCAAGCTTTCACGCCCCTCAGCATTCAAGTCGGAGGCTCTTGCGCGCCCAGCGTACCGACTTTGTGAGGAAATTCTCAAACTTCCCCGAGGGGGCTGCGCCCCGGCCGGGCGCTTAGCCGCTGACGATGACCGTGCCCCGCATGCGGGCGTGGACCGTGCAGTGGTAGTTGACGGTCCCGGCCTTGTCGAACGTGCGGGCATAGGTGCCCGACGACATCCGCCCGGAGTCGAACGCGTTGTTGTCCTCCGTGACGGTGTGCTCCAGGCCGCCGTCGTCGAAGCGCCAGGTCACCGGTTTTCCGACTGTTGCCCTCAGCTCCCTGGGGGTGAAGGCGACGCTTTTCACCAGCACCTCGCCCTCGGCCACGGACGGCGGTGTGGTGGCGTCGGTCTGCACATCACCCCCGGTCTCGTCCTGGCACCCGGCAAATCCGAGAACCGAGCCGGCGAGCAGGAAGGAAAGCATCAGTCGGCGCACGAGCAGAGGTTAGTGGCGTCGTCTCAAACGGGGCATCCGTTCTCAAAACGGACATCCGTCAGTGCCATCGAACGGATGTCCGATATGACCAGCCTGCGACCTCAACCGGTCTAGACGCTCCTCCGATACCTGAGCTTGACATACCCACGAAACGGCAAACCCGGGGAAATCCGGGGACGCAAAGCTACGGGCCTAACCCTGTTGGGGGGTACGGCCGCCGGGCTACCGAATGGGGGCGAACAGCCCTCTCGTGGACCGATCGCGAGCCAAAGGGGCTGTTGTTCCCATGCGGAAGCTTGTCTATGGGCTGATTCTGGCCTTTGCCGTCTCGGCGCTGTATCCACCGGCGCCGGCCCAGGCGGACACCGTCAGCGACGAAGCAGCGTTCGTCGCCAAGATCAACGAGCTGCGGGCCGGCAAGGGTCTGGCGCCCCTGGAGGTCAACGCAAACCTCGTGGCCAAGGCCCGGGCCTGGTCGGCCGGGATGGCCGCCGCCGGCAAGATCTGGCACTCGACGCTGTCCGAGGGCGTCACCGAGAACTGGAAGAAGCTCGGCGAGAACGTCGGGATGGGCGGATCGGTGGACGGGCTCCACCGGGCGTTCGTGAACTCCCCGCACCACTACGAAAACCTGGTCGACCCCGCCTTCGGGCACGTTGGCATCGGGATCGTGATGAACGGCAGCACCATCTACGTGACCCAGGTGTTCATGCAGCTCATGACCGTCAAGCTGCCGACCATCACGGTGCCGACGACACCGGTCACCGCTCCGAAGCCGGCCACGACGACGACCACTGCCAAGCCGCCGGCGCACAAGCCGGTCGTGGCGGCGGTCAAGCCTGCGCCCGCCCCCACGACCACCAGCACCACCGCCCCGCCGCCGGACGTCGACGTGCCCGCGCCGCCGGTGGAAGCCGCTCCGGTCGAAGCGCCCCGAGCCCCGTCGCCCCTCCTGGTCTCGGTGCTCGAGCGTCTTCGCACATTCGGTTCGTAACCTTTGCCGCGGGCCGGACGACCGGCACGGTGTAACTTCCCTGCATGTCCGTCCGGGTCTTCGTGGTCGATGACACGGCCCACGTCCGCAAGATGCTGGTCCAGATGCTCGAGCTGTCGGGCTTCGAGATCGTGGGCCAGGCCGCCAGCGGGACGGAGGCGGTCGAGAACATCGTCGACGCCGACCCCCAGGTCGTGGTGGTCGACTACAAGATGCCGGGCCTCGACGGCGTCGAGACCGCCCGGGAGATCCGGGCCCACCGCCCTGACCAGGCGATCATCCTCTACACCGCCTACCTCGACGAAACCCTGCAGAAGGAGGCGGCGGCGGCCGGCGTCTCGCTGTGCGTCGGCAAGATCGAGGGGCTCACGACCCTCGAACGGGACATCCGCCGCCTGGCGGGCGAACTGTTCTAAATCCCGGCAATGCGGGCTAAAGGACTAGCCCCGGCCCATGAGGACGAACTGGATCAGTGCGGCGCCCAGAATCAGGACGAGTAACGCGCCGAGGACGATTGCGGTTCCGGATCTCATGCCCCGGCCCGTCCTTTGGCGGCTCCCGCCGCCGTTGTCGGGGGGACACCCCCCGTCCCCCCGGGTGCTACCGGGCCGAGCGTGACCGCCGAGCCGGGCTGCAGCCCGAGTTCCTCGGCGGCGGGCCGGCGATCGAGTGTCAGCGAGACCAGGCCGTAGGAGTCGACGACCACCGCCAGCTCGTAGGGGGTCGCCTCGGCGTACGAACCGACCCAGCGGCCGGTGCGGCGATCAGTGCCGCAGCGGATCTCCAGCGGCCCGCCCGGCTCCACGCCGAGGGCGGCCAGGTCGCCGGGGTCGATGTTGAGCTGGGCGTTGCCGTAGCGGTCGATCCACAGCACCTCGCCCTCGGCCCGGCCGCCCTCGTCCCTGGGCAGCGGCACCGTCCCCGGGACGAGCGACATCGGGTCGACCTGGTCCCCCAGCAACTCCAGCGGTGTGCCGGCAGCGAGGTAGCCGGCGGCTGGGGCAAAGATGTCGCGCCCCGCGAAGGTGGCCCCCGGTGCTTCCAGCTGGTACTCGGGGTTGGTGAGCGACACAACCCGGCTGGCGCCCCCCAGCATCGCAACGGCCGGGGCCAGCAGGCCGTTGTCCGGCCCGACCAGGAACCCCGTCTCGACCTCGACCGCCACAGCCCGCCGGTCGGTGCCGACGCCCGGGTCGACCACCGCCAGGACGATCCCCGGCGGGAGGTACTGGATCGACCTCGCCAGGGTCAGGGCGCCGGCGCGCACGTCGTAGGGCGGGATGCCATGGGTGACGTCGATGATCTGAGCAGTGGGCGCCGCCCTCAGAACTACGGCCTTGCAGACGCCGACGAATTCGTCGACCAGGCCGTAGTCACTGAGGAACGAGACAACTGGCGGATCGGAACCGGGGTGTTCAGGCACGGCGCGCTCCCGCGGGGTGGTTGACCCGACCGACGCTAGCGGTCAGTCAGGCCCGGAAGCGGAGCCGGGCGGTCAGCCGGCCTGTGTGTACCGAGACTGCAGGTACCCGTCGACGTCGACGTCTCGGACCCGGAACGAGCGCCCGACCCGAACCGCGGGAAGGTCGCCTGCCCGGATGAGCCGATAGACGGTCATCGACGAAACCCTCATGAGTTGCGCGACTTCCTGAACTGTTAGGAAGCGCGCCTTCTCGAACGACTGCGCCACGCGTTCACCCCTATCTCCACCCGCCACTCCCGAGGGTACGCCCTGTTAGGGCAGTTGTCTAGGGCGGGGGTTGCGCCACATGAGCGATTTATCGTCGCAGAGGCGTGGCGCGACCACATAGCGTGAAACCTTCACCTCACGATTCACGACGCGCCGTGACCCCCGCCGTCAACGCCAAAATCAACTTCCGCCCAATTCTTTGGACCGTTTTGTTGCGGCCGTCACAGCTTCGAGGAACGCCGCCCGAACGGCCCGGGATTCGAGCGCCGCGAGGCCGGCGGCCGTGGTGCCCCCGGGCGAGGTGACGGCAGCCCGGAGAGCCTCGGCGCCGTCGGGCCCCTGGGCCAGGAGGGTGGCCGAGCCGAGCAGCGTCTGGGTGACCAGCGCCTGGCTGACCGGGCGGGGCAGGCCGGCGTGGACCCCGGCTTCGATGAGTGCCTCGGCGACGAGGAACACGTAGGCCGGGCCAGAGCCCGACAGGCCGGTGACGGCGTCGAGCAGCGACTCGGGGACCCGGGTCACCGTCCCAACGACTCCCAGGATCGACTCCGCCCGATGCATGTGCTCGTCGCCGGCGTGCGTGCCGGCGGAGATGGCCGCCGCGCCCATCCCGACCAGGGCTGGGGTGTTGGGCATGGCCCGGATCACCGGCCGGCCGGGATCGAGGCCCTCGATGGTCGCGATGGTGACCCCGGCCGCGATCGACAGGACGAGGGCCCCTGGTTCGAGGACGGGCTCGGCGGCGGCGAGCGCGGCGGGTACGTCGCCGGGCTTGACCGCCACGACCACGACCTCGGCCTCGGCCACCGCCCAGGCCGGGTTCGGCACGACCCGGATCTTGGCGAAGCGCGACTCGAGGGCGTGGCGACGCTCGGCCATGACCTCGGCCACCGCGAGGTTTTCCGGATCCCAGCCACCGTCGACGAGACCCCCGAGGAGAGCCTCGCCCATCTTCCCGCCGCCGAGCAGGGCCAGTGTCGTCACGCAGCCGAGGCTAGGAGGGCGCTGAAAAAACCGCCACTTCGCTGACCGCCGCGAGTATTTTTTCAGCGTCCTCCTACTTGGTGAACGCTGAAATGAGTGCAGACGCGGGCGGGCCCGAGGAACCATTGGAACCTCTCCGCACTTCCCCGAACGGAGGGGTACCGCCTGCACCTCGGGCCTCGCCACGCCGCCACCCGTCGGTTGCGGCGCTGCGCACCCTAATTGGAATCTCCTTTGCTGGCAAAGGATTTATCCCTGTTTCGGCAAAGGACAAGCACAGGGTGACTTAGCGGAAACCCAGAGTGATGGCAGTCTGGAACCACGTTTCGACGGTCTCGTAGCAAACGCCGATGAGGCGGTCGAGTTCCTCCTCGTCAAGGTGCTGGTAGAGGACTCGGCCCGTCAGATAGATGTCACCATCGGGCCCGATCGAGAAGCGCGCGTTGTAGGGCTCGTGGTGATTGCGTCGTAGCAGCCAGCGGTACAGCTCGAGATGATTCTTCGGCGGGTCGGGCATGAAGTAGATCTCGTACCGCAGCGAGCGCGGCCGCAGGTCGAAGTAGATCGTGGTGGCGTCGCGGCCGTCGCAGGTGAAACGGAGGTACCAACGATCGAGTTCCGGATCGAACTCGACGTGCTGCACCCACTCCTGTGCCGCCACCGGCCCGGTGAGGTGATCACGGACGAGGTCGGCCGCTTCCTTTTGGTCCACTGCTAGCTGCAGGTGACGGGGGTGCGCTCGACCAGGTCGCTGCAGAGCCGCCGTAGGCGAGCGGCGGTCATGCACCAGGACCAGCGGCCGGAGCGGGCCGAGGCCCGGGCCCCCATCGAGGTGGCCAGGTCGCGGTCGTCGAGGAGGAGTGCCACCGCCGTGGCCCACTCGAGCGGGTCGCGGCCCTCGACCAGGAGGCCCGTCTCGCCGTCGACCACGATCGACCGCAGTCCGCCGACCGAGGCCGCCACGACCGGCGTGCCGCATGCGGCGGCTTCCAGGGCCACCAACCCGAATGACTCGGTGCGGGACGGGACGAGGCACACGTCGGCGGCCCGGTAGTAGTCGGCCAGCTCGTGATGTGGCCGGGGCGGCAGGACCAGGAGGCGTTCGGCGACGCCGAGGTCGGCGGCCAGCTTCTGCACCCGTTCCAGCTCAGCCGGCCCGTCGGCGCCGCTCGGGCCGCCCACCGCCCACAGGACGGCGTCGTCGATCTCGGCCAGCGCCCGCACGGCCAGATCGAGGCCTTTGAGCGGCTGGATGCGCCCGACGAACAGCAGGACGCGCCCGCCGGGATGGCCCAGGCGGACCCGTGCCTCCTCCCGGTTCCCCGGGGAGAAGGCACGGTGGTCGACGCCCGGGGGCAGCACTTCGATGCGGTCAGGGTCGGCTCCGTAGAGGGAGTCGAGCAGGCCGGCCTCGTCGCGGGTGGAGGCGAGGATCAGGTCGGCACAGCGGATGATGTCGGTCTCGCCCTGGACCCGCCCAGGGACCTCCTCGCCGGTGGGCCCGTTGTTCTTCACCAGCGCCAGGGTGTGGAAGGTCGCGACCATCGGCAGCGACAGCTCGTGCTTCAGCCGGTGGGCGACCTGGCCCGACAGCCAGTAGTTGGCGTGGAGGAGCTCGTAGTCGCGGCCGCAGGAGCGGATCCGGCTGAGCATCGCCTCGGTGAACTCGTCGACGAGGCCGGGCAGGCGCTCCTTCGGGACGGGCCCCACTGGCCCGGCCGGCACGTTGAAGACCCGGAAGTTGGGTTCCACCGTGACCACCGGGGGCTGCCCCGGATGCTCGGCCCGGGTGTACACGTCGCAGCCGACGCCGGCCCGGGACAGTGCCGACGCCAGCGACCGGACGTAGATGTTCATCCCCCCGCCATCCCCGACGCCCGGCTGGGCCACCGGCGATGTGTGCATGGAGAGGACCGCCAGGCTCCGCACGGGCATGTCCGGCATCCTAGGCGCCGGGCGCTCCATCCTCGGCTGAGCGCTGGAACGAGCGGTAGATCTCGATCAGGACCTGCTTCTGGCGTTCGGTGATCGTGGTGTCCCGAAGGATGTCGTCAACGATGTTGGAGTCGCCGTCACGGGCCTCGAGGATCCCGGCCCGCACGTAGAGGGTCTCGGCCGAGATGCGCAGCGCTCGGGCGATGGCCTGGAGGATCTCCGCGCTGGGCTTCCGCAGCCCCCGCTCGATCTGGCTGAGGTAGGGGT
>JAICGL010000173.1 GCA_025923175.1 Acidimicrobiia bacterium | reverse complement strand
GCTCTCCGCGTTCTTCGACCTCATCCAGATCGACCCGGTCATCAGCCAGGTCAAGCTGATCGCCGAGCCATGGGACGTCGGCGAGGGCGGCTACCAGGTCGGGAACTTCCCGCCCCTGTGGTCGGAATGGAACGGCAAATACCGCGATGTGGTGCGGGACTTCTGGCGGGGGGAGAACGCCGCGCTGCCGGAGTTCGCCTCCCGGATCACGGGCAGCTCCGACCTCTACCAGGCGGACGGGCGCCACCCCTCGGCGTCGATCAACTTCGTCACCGCCCACGACGGCTTCACGCTCGCCGATCTGGTGTCCTACAACGACAAGCACAACGACGCCAACGGCGAAGGCAACCGCGACGGGGAGAGCCACAACCGCTCGTGGAACTGCGGGGCCGAGGGCCCGACCGACGATCCGGAGATCCGGGCGCTGCGGCGGCGCCAGCAGCGCAACTTCCTGGCCACGATGTTCCTCTCGCAGGGCGTGCCGATGATCCTGGGCGGCGACGAGATGGGCCGCACCCAGGGGGGCAACAACAACGCCTACTGCCAGGACAACGAGATCTCCTGGATCGACTGGTCCCTCAAGGATGAGAACCCCGACCTCCTCTCCCTGACCGCCCGGCTGACGGAGTTCCGCCGGGACCATCCGGTGTTCCACCGCCGGCGCTTCTTCCAGGGCCGCCCGATCCACGGCGAGACCGTCACCGACATCGGCTGGTTCGCTCCCGACGGCACCGAGATGTCAGAGGAGGACTGGGAGTCGGGGTTCGCCAAGTCGGTCGGCGTGTTCCTCAACGGTGAAGCCATCCCCGACCCGGACCCCCGGGGGGAGAAGGTCACCGACGACAGCTTCCTCCTGCTGTTCAACGCCCACTACGAGCCGCTGCCGTTCACGATCCCCAGCCGGGACTGGGGTGACCACTGGGTCGTCGTCCTCGACACCGACGACGTCGCGCTCCTCCCGCCGTCGGAGGGGACGCGTGATGGGCACCACACCACCTCGGCCTGGGATCCGGGGCTCGGCGAGGGCGAGCCGGTGAAGAAGGGCGAACAGATCGACGTCGGCGCCCGTTCCCTGATGGTGCTGCGCCGTGTCGACTGAGGCCCCCGCCGACTTACCCGAGCGACGCCGCAATCCCTGGCCGCTCTCGACGTACCGGATCCAGCTCCAACCGGAGTTCGGGTTCGACGACGTCGCGTCCATCGCCCCCTACCTCCACCGCCTCGGGGTGAGCCACCTCTACTCGTCGCCGTACCTGCAAGCGGCGCACGGGTCGACCCACGGCTACGACGTCATCGACCACAGCCGGGTCAACGGCGAGCTCGGCGGTGAGGAGGGGCACGAGCGGATGTGTGCCGCTCTCGGGGCGAACGACGTCGGCCAGGTCCTCGACATCGTCCCGAACCACATGGCCATCGTCGGCGGCAACCGGTGGTGGTGGGACGTGCTGGAGAACGGCCCGTCCAGCCAGTACGCCTCGTACTTCGACGTCGACTGGGACCCGCCGGAGGCGAAGCTGCGCAACACGGTGCTCATGCCGATCCTCGGCGACCACTACGGCCGTGTACTCGAGGCGGGCGAGTTCCGCCTCCAGCGCGACGGCGGTGGCTTCACCGTCCACTACTACGAGCACATCCTCCCGGTGGCGCCCCGGTCGCTCGACGACCTGCTGGCCACCGCCGCCCGGCGGTGCCGGTCGATGGAGCTGGAGAGCCTGGCCACGTTCTTCGGCCGGCTTCCCCCTTCGTATCTCACCGACCGGGCCAGCGTGCGGGAACGCCACCGCGACAAGGAAGTATTGCGGGCCAGCCTGGCCCGACTCTTGCGAGAAGAGCCTGGTGTCGCGAATGCCGTCGACGCCGAGGTGGCGGCCATGAACGCCGATCCCGACCGGCTCGACAACCTGCTGGAGCGGCAGAACTACCGCCTGGCCTTCTGGCGCACCGCCGGCCGCGAACTCGACTACCGCCGCTTCTTCGACATCCACACGCTCGCCGCCCTGAACATGGAGGACGAGGCGGTCTTTCTCGACACGCACGAGCTCGTCATCCAGTGGCTCGACCGCGGCGTGGTGGACGGGCTGCGCATCGACCACCCCGACGGGCTGCGCGACCCCGAGGGCTACCTGCGCCGCCTGGCCCGGGAGGCTCCGCCGAACACCTGGGTGGTGGTGGAGAAGATCCTCGAGCCCGGCGAACGGCTCCCCCAATGGCCGGTGGCGGGCACGAGCGGCTACGACTTCACCTACCGGGTCGGCGGCCTGTTCGTCGACCCCGAATCCGTTGAGGCGATCAACGACGCCTACACCTCCTTCACCGGTGAACCCACCGACTGGGAGGAGGTCATCTACGAGAAGAAGCACCTCGTGATGGCGGAGGTTCTCTCGTCCGAGCTCAACCGGCTGACGAGCCTGGGCATCGACGTATGCGAACGGCACCGCCGCTACCGGGACTACACCCGCCACGAACTCCACGAGACGCTGCGCGAGCTGATCGCCGCCTTCCCCGTCTACCGCACCTACGTCGTGCCCGGCGGAGCAGGCCCGTCCCCCGACGACGTCACCCACGTGGAAGAGGCGGCCAAGCTGGCCCGTGGGCGGCGGCCGGACCTCGACGGCGAACTGTTCGACTTCCTGGTCGACATCCTGCTCGGCCGGCTGCGGGGAGAGTCCGAAGACGCGCTCGTGGCCCGCTTCCAGCAGGTCACCGGGCCGGTGATGGCCAAGGGCGTGGAGGACACCTCCTTCTACACCTTCAACCGTCTGATCGCCCTCAACGCGGTGGGCGGCAGCCCCGGCCGGTTCGGCGTCAGCCCGGAGGAGTTCCACCAGGGCAACGAGCACACCGCCCGCAACTGGCCGGGCACGCTGCTCGCCACCTCGACCCACGACACCAAACGCTCCGAGGACACCCGGGCCCGCATCGCCCTCCTGTCGGAAATCCCCACCGGGTTCGCCGAGGCCGTGGCCGAGTGGTCGAGGATCGGTGACCGGCACCGGGAAGACCCCGCGCTCCCCGACCGCAACGCCGAATGGCTTCTCTACCAGACGCTGATCGGCGCCTGGCCGCTGCCGGTCGAACGGGCCGTGGCCTACATGGAGAAGGCCTCGAAGGAGGCGAAGGAGCACACCAGCTGGGTCGACCCTGACCCCGTCTACGACGAGGCCCTGCGCAGCTTCGTGGAGGGCCTGCTGGGCGACGCCGAGTTCGTCGCCGCGGTCGACGCCTTCGTCGGCCCGCTGGTGGAGCCCGGCCGGATCAACTCGCTGGCCCAGACCCTGCTCAAGCTGGCCTCCCCCGGGGCGCCCGACATCTACCAGGGTTGCGAGTTGTGGCAGCACACCCTCGTCGACCCTGACAACCGCCGCCCCGTCGACTTCACCGTGCGGGAAACCCTGCTGGCCGAAGCCGAGGCGGCGGCCCCGGCCGACGTGTGGCCCGTAAAAGCCGACTCGGGCCTTTCCAAGCTGCTCCTCACGCAGCGGGCCCTTCACCTCCGTTCCCGCCGTCCCGAATGCTTCGCCGTCGGCAGCGGCTATCGCCCCATGGCGGCCACCGGCTCGAAGGCGGGCCACGCCGTCGCGCTGGCCCGCTGCAGCGCCGCCGGTGAGGACGGCGTCGTCGCCGTGGCCCCCCGCCTGGTGCTCGGCCTCGCCGGCAACTGGGAGGACACCACACTTCAGCTTCCCGACGGACGCTTCGAGGACGTCCTCGATGGGCACAGAACCTTCACCGGCGAGGTGTCCCTCGCCGAGTTGCTGGGCCCGTTCCCCGTCGGTCTGCTGGAGCGAACCTCATGACGATCTTTTCCGTATGGGCCCCCGAGGCGAGCGAGCGGGTCGATCTCGTTCTGCCGACCGAGGGCGGCCGGCTGGAGCTGGTGCCGGATGGGCGGCGTCCCGGGTGGTGGGCGGCCGACGTGCCAGAGGCCGGGCCGGGCACCGACTACCTGTTCTCGATCGACGGCGGACCGGGCTTTCCTGATCCCCGGTCGGAATACCAGCCGGAGGGGGTGCACGGCCCGTCGCGCGTCGTCGACCACTCGGCGTTCGAATGGACCGATCATCTCTGGCGGGGCGCAGCGCCGCTGTCGGGGGCGCTCGTCTACGAAGCCCACGTGGGGACGTTCACGCCCGAGGGGACGTTCGAGGCCGCGATCGAGCGGCTCGCGCATCTCGTCGAGCTCGGCGTCACCCATCTCGAGCTCCTGCCGGTGGTGGAGTTTCCGGGCGAGCGGGGTTGGGGGTACGACGGCGTCGACCTGTTCGCCCCTCACCACGCCTACGGCGGTCCCGACGGCCTGAAACGGCTCGTCGACGCCGCCCACGGCGTCGGGATCGGCGTCATCCTCGACGTCGTCTACAACCACCTCGGGCCCGACGGGAACTACCTCAGTGCCTACGGCCCCTACTTCACGAGCCGCTACAGCACGCCGTGGGGCGAAGCCGTCAACTACGACGACGCCGGCAGTGACGAGGTGCGCAGGTTCGTCTGCGACAACGCCTGCCACTGGCTCGAGCACTACCACGTCGACGGGCTCCGCCTCGACGCCGTCCACGCCATCTTCGACACGTCGGCCGTCCACATCCTCGAAGAGATGGCCCGCCGGGTCTGGACGTTGCAGTCCCGCCTCGGCCGGCGGAAGTTCCTCGTCGCCGAAAGCGACCTCAACGACCCCAAGCTGGTCCGGGCTCCGGAGGCCGGCGGCTTCGGCCTCGACGCCGCCTGGAGCGACGACTTCCACCACGCCCTCCACTCTTCGCTGACCGGCGAGAGAGCCGGCTACTACGAGGACTTCGGCGGGCTCGCGCCCCTCGGCCGGGCGCTGGAACGGGGCTACGTCTACGCCGGCGACCACTCGCCCCACCGCGGCCGCCGTCACGGCCGCCCGCTCACCGGTGTGCCCGCCAACCGCCTGCTCGGCTACCTCCAGAACCACGACCAGGTCGGCAACCGCGCCGCCGGCGAGCGCTCCTCGGCACTCATGAGCACCGGCCGCCTCCACATCGCCGCCGCCCTGGTCCTCTGCTCCCCGTTCGTGCCGATGCTCTTCGCCGGCGAGGAATGGGGCGCGTCAACGCCCTTCCAGTACTTCACCGATCACATCGACGAAGAGCTCGGTCGCCTGGTGAGCGAAGGCCGCCGGAGGGAATTCGCCGCCTTCGGCTGGAAGCCGCACGACGTCCCTGACCCGCAGGATCGCGCCACCTTCGAGCGCTCGCTCCTCGACTGGGCCGAACCCGGCAAGGAACCCCACGCCGGGCTCTTGCAATGGCACAAGGACCTGGTCGCCCTGCGCCGCCGCCTCCCCGCCCTCTCCGACGGCGACTTCCACGAGGTCGACACCACCTGGGACGAGAAAGCCCAGTGGTTCTGCCTCCACCGCGGCCCGATCACTGTTGCCGCCAACCTGGCCGATCATGCGCAGTCCGTCCCCGTCCGGACCGACGGAGGGATCCTCCTGACCTCCGATGACACCGCCGAAGCCGGGCACGGAACGGTGCAACTTGCGCCCGATTCCGTGGCGATCCTCGGACCGGCCTAGAACCGCGAAGAGCCCGCCGCCCTGTCCCAACGCCACCAGACGCTAAGTGCGACCGGTCGCGCTGGGCCAGGCTTCATGGCGGCGGGCAGAACTGGCGTTCCTTTACCGGAATGGAGCGGAAAGGGGACGCCAGAAAGGTGCGGCTACAGGCCGGAGTCCTCCAGGCGGCGGATCAGGGCGGCCCGCCGAGCTTCGAGGGCGGCCATACGGCGGGCGGCGGATTCGAGCTGTGTCGTCAGGCGGGCCGCTTCGGTGCGGACCGTCTCGACGTCGTCGTCGAGGACGAGCTCGCCCGTGTCGTCCTCCTCGTCGTCGAAGGCGAGGATCGGGTCGACGAGGTTCAGCTCCTCGTCTTCGTCATCGTCAACGAGCGCGCCGAGGGCGTCCGTGATCCGGCCGACGGGGCGCAGCTGGTGCCGCTCGTCGTCGAGGCCTTCGTTGAAGCGGTCGATCCCCGACGCCGCTTCCAGCGCGGCGGTGGCGATCGACATGCATCCGATGCAGTAGCTCAGGTCCTCGTCGTAACCGAGCTCCTCGCCGGTGTTGGTGACGACGGCAGCCGGGGCGAAGGTGAACGTCTCGCCGCAGGCCCGGCACGTCCAGTTCTCCATCTCCTCCCGCACGGCGAGCGGGTGGACGTGGCGGAGGTCGTCGACCAGCTGCAGCGCCCGGTGGAGCGTGTCGTGCGGGAGGGCAGCCTCGAACTCGTCGGCCAGCGCCGGGTCTTCTAGGCACTCGGCCTTCCAGAACGCGAAGGTCAGCAGCTCCTGCGTAGCCGGCACTGGTACCTCCCCGCCGTGGCGCGCGAACCAGCGCTCGACGAAGCGGCGATTGCGGGCGGCCTGCTTGCGGTTGGTCTCGGCCGGCAGGAGCCGGCGGGCCACGACCACAGCTTCGACCAGCGAATCAAGGAGGGTGAACCCCGCCAGGTCACCACCGCCGTCGAGATAGGCGCGCAACGAGGGAGGGCGGATGTACTGCTCTTCGGACGTCACACTTTGCCTCCGTACCGGGTCCCCAGCGATCCCAGTCCTTGCGAGAGAAAGCGTACCTGGAATCGGGACAAAGCGCCTCAAATGGCTACAAAATCCACACCTTCAACCACCGGATGAAGAGATCTACCTCCACGACTTGCCACGCTGCGTGTAGGTTCGGCTAGCCGGACGCCCACGCTACGCAGCCGAGCTCGGCGAAGGTGCGGAGATCGTCGTGGCGGGGAACCACCCGGACGCTGAAGCCGTAGCGGCCGGCCGACTCACAGGCGAACGAGCCGGAGTAGCGGTGGAGGTTCTTGTCTCCGCTCCCGCCACCGGGGGCCGCCTCGTCGAGCCCGACCAGATCCATCGTGACGATCGCCGCCGGCTGTAGCTCCTCGTTGGCTCCGACCGGGCCGTGGAGCAGCTGCACCTCGACGTCGTTCTGACCGAGCTGGCCGAGGGCGACCAACGCCTCCACCTTCTTCGACGCCCCGAGGTCGACCAGCGTCGACTCGGTGTCGACCGAGATGACCCGCACGGTCGGCCAGGCCCGCTGGAGCGACTGCTTCCAGGCGGCGAGGGCCTTGGCCCGTTCGCCGCCGGCGGCGCCCAGCGCGTCGGCCTGGAGGGCCGCCGGCTCGTACATCTCCTCGACGTAGTCGCGCACCATCCGGGAGGCGCTGACCTGCGGGCCGAGTGACCGCAGCGACGCCTTCACCCGCCGCACCCAGCGCCGGGGCAACGGGCCGCCGTAGCGGTCGTAGAAGAGCGGCACGATCTGGCGCTCCAGCAGGTCGAAGAGGCTCTCGGCCTCGACCTCGTCCCGCTTGGCGAGGTCGTCGTAGGTCTCGGCCGAACTGATGGCCCAACCGTTCTCCCCGTTGAACATCTCGTCCCACCAGCCGTCGAGGATCGAGCAGTTCAGGGAGCCGTTGATGGCGGCCTTCATGCCGCTCGTACCACAGGCCTCGAGCGGACGGCGGGGCGTGTTCATCCACACGTCGCAGCCCTGGTACATCCGCCGGGCCACCACCATGTCGTAGTCCTCGACGAAGGCCACACGGTGGCGGACCTCGGGGTCACGGGCGAAGGCCAGGATCTGACGGATCATCTCCTTGCCGATGTCATCGGCCGGGTGGGCCTTGCCGGCGAAGACGATCTGGATGGGCCGCTCGGTCGACGTCAGCAGCGACTTCAGCCGGTCCGGCTGCGACAGCAGCAGGGTGGCCCGCTTGTAGGCGGCGAAACGCCGGGCGAAGCCGAGCGTCAGGACCCGGGGGTCGAGGATCTCGTGCGTCCAGGCGACGTCGGATTCGCTCACGCCCCTGGCCAGCGCCGAGTGCCGGAGCCGCTCCCGCACGAAGGCCACCAGGCGCTGCCGGCCCTGCTCCTTGACCCGCCAGATCTCGTCGTCGTTGG
>JAICGL010000172.1 GCA_025923175.1 Acidimicrobiia bacterium | reverse complement strand
TGGGAAAGGAAGCGGAGATCGGCTACCGCAGCGGTCCCTGGGGTCTGCCGGAAGCCGACGAGCTGGCCCGGCTCTTCGAGGTGGCCGAGTTCAGCGATGTCGACGTGCGCCGACACGCGCTTCCCGCCGTGTTCGAAGGCGGCCCGGCCCAGCTGGTCGCCACGCTGTCGGCGGCCTCGGTTGGCCCCCAGGTTGCGGCCCTCGACGCCGCCGGCCGGGCCGCCCTGCTTGCCGCCGCCGACGCCGCTCTGGCACCGCTCGTGCACGACGGTGAGGTCCGTTCCGAAGCGGCCACCCACATCGTCGTGGCGGTCCGCTGAGCAAAATCACCAGCGGCGCCGTCCGCCACCTTGGTATGGTAATTGGTATGGCGACGCAGAAGGTGACGATCACGCTCGACGAGCAGGGACTGAGCCGCATCAAGGCGCTCGTCGAGTCGGGCAAAGCCCGCTCGGTCTCAGGCTTCATCCAGGATGCCGTTCGGGTATCGCTCGACGACGTGGCCGGCTGGGGCGCGATGCTGGCCGAGGCGCTCGCCCAGACCGGAGGTGATCTGACTGCGGAGGAGCGGGCCTGGGCAGACCGAATTCTCGGCACGGGCAAGCGACGTCGGCATCCGGCGGCGTGACACCCGGGATCACCTTCGACGCCGGCGGTCTCATCGCCCTCGACCGCAATGACCGCCGGGCAATCGTGCTCGCGGCCCGAGCTGCCGAAGCCGGAGCACAGATCACCGTTCCCGCGGCGGCGCTCGCCCAGGCAATCCGCGATCCGGGTCGACAGGTTCGCCTAGCCCGGTTGATCCGACAGCCGACCACCGACGTGGTCCCCCTCGACCGTGTCGACGCCACCAACGTCGGGAGACTCCTGGCCACGACGGGGACGGCTGACATCACCGACGCTCACGTCGTCGTCTGTGCGCGACGCAGCGGCCAGCAGGTCCTCACCTCCGACCCCGACGATCTCCAACGGCTCGACCCTGGGCTGTGTCTTGTCCTGGTCTGAGCGCCGGGTGCTGGGCGTGCTGGCACTTCCAGTCCTGGTCTACGCGTGGGTGACGACCGGCTTGCGCCCCTTCACGCTTCCGGCATTGGTGGCCACCGTCGGCGGAGGCCTGGTCGTCATCCTCGTTGGCAGTCGCCTGCGGGCTCCGATCGCCTCCCGCCCTCCGGTCCGTGGCGCCGCGGTATGGCTGGCGCTCGGAAGCGCGGTGGCGGCTTGGGAGCTGCAGGCGTTTCTCCAGCATCCCCGCTCCGCCCATCCGACGATCAGCTCCCTCACGAACAATCTGATGCAGAACCACGTCTCCCGAGCAGGCGCCATGCTGGTCTGGCTTGCCGCCGGAGTTTGGCTGGCGCGCCGATGAGCCGGGCCGCGACGCTCTGGGGCTACGCCCTCCTGGCCGTCGCCGTGGTCGGCTACCAGCTGGCCGGTGTACTGCGTGGGCGAACGGCGACGTTGGGTCAGGCGCTGCGCCGTGTGACCCAGGTCCCGGCCGGCCGCGCCGTCCTGCTGGCCGGCTGGCTGTGGGCCGGCTGGCACACCTTCGTCCGCTGGAGTTGAGCAGCGCGGCCTAGCGCGGCGGGGTGGCGCTCGGGCCCACGTTGGTGTCGAGCCACTCGTTCAGCGGACGGGCGGCGGCCAGGAAGTCGATGACCCGCTGTTTGGCTTTGGCCGTGCCCATCCACGCCGCGACCGGCCACTGCTTCCAGGCGATGAGACCCTTGTGGCGCAACAGTTCGATGCGTGGATGGTCCTTGGGATAGCCCTTCGGCGCGGTCTTTAAGGTGTCGTGAGCAGCAACTTCGATCTTCGCCTTCCGCAACGTGTTGCAGATCTCCACGATCTTCGACCCCGACTTGTCGTCGTCGACGGCCTGCCGGTACCGCTCGAGTTGGTCGGGCATCATCACGTAGTACCCGGAGCCCGACGCCAGACCGTGAGCCGAGAACTGCACGTAGCCGCCTCGCTCCAGCGTTGCGCCGATGGCTGTCTTGTACGGACTCTTGTCTTTGCTGAACCTGACATCGCGGAACGGCCGGAAGATCTTCCCTTCCCCGAACTGACCGGCCAGCTCGGCCAGAAGCTCGACCATGGGCGCCTTGACGAACTCCTCGTACTCCTGCTTGTGGTCTTGCCAGTACGCCCGCGTGTTGTCGGCCTCCAGCCCCTCGTAGAACTCGATCGCCTCCGCCGGCCACCCCTTGAACCCCATGCCCGCACGCTATCCCGCGAAATCAGGTCTCGCGATCGCTGGTACAACAATGCCGACGAACGACGGGCGCCGAGAGGTGGTGATGGATGCGGCCCGAGGAGGCGCTCCTGGTGGCAGCGGCTGAGGCGCTCGGTCCGTGCCGCTTGGGCGCCGACCTGTCCTGGGACCACGGAGAGTCCGTCGTACGAGAGATCGTCGCTGCGGACGGCACGGTCCAGATCGGTAAAGCCCATCGCCGAGCAAAAAAGTTTGCCGCCGAACTGCATGCGTACCGTTCCTGGGTTCCCGTTCTCGAGCCGTGGGCTCCCCGGCTTCTGGCGACGGACGAACCGAACCAGGTAATGATCCTGACCAAGGTGCCCGGCGAACCGGTCCCGGACGACGGTGACCCCGCCATCCATCGGTCGGCCGCCGACCTGCTCCGGCGCTTTCACGACGCCGTCCCCGCCATCCCCGGCGGTAATTACGTGGAAGCCGAGCGGCGCCGGCTCGGGTCATGGGTCGGACGGGCGCGTCCCGGCCTGCTCACCGAGCGAGAAGTCACCGTCGCCCGTCAGGCCATCGAGGTCCTCGCCAGCGCTCCGGATCCCCTGCTCGTGCCCTGTCATTGCGACTGGCAACCGCGCAACTGGCTCGTGGATGGCACCGGCTCAGTCCATGTCATCGACTTCGAGCACGCCCGCCTCTGGCCCTGGTGGGCGGACATCACTCGCCTGTGGTGGGCGGAGTGGTCGCGCCACCCGGAGTTCGCCGATGCATTCTTCGCCGGGTACGGCCGCACGCTGGAGCGAATCGAGCAACGCTGCCTGCAGGCGGCCTCGGCCATCAGCCATCTCGTCACCATCGTCTGGGCGGACGAACACGACGACCCCGCCTATGGTGCCGCCGCCCGGACCCACCTGGGCAGGATCGACTGGTGAGATCCCCTCGTGCAATTCGCTTGGATTCGGTGGGCAACGCCGCGGCCCAACCCCGTCCGGCATCGGCACCTCTAGTGTGGGTCTTCGGCAGCGAGATACTGCTCCACGAGTTCGGCGAGTCCGTACGGGAACACTTCCTCCTTCGTCGCCCGGAGCTCCTCGATGGACCACCAATGGTGGCCCCTCATCGTGGCCCGTTCGGTGTCCGACCACTCGGCTGCGAAGGGCTCGAAAGCGGTCGTGCGCACGAGAAAGTAGCTCTCTTCCTGATCGTAGGCGCAGCCCTCGAACTCCCACTCGAAACGGCGGGTCGTGATCACCGGGCCGGGGTCGGCAATGCGCAGACCCGTCTCTTCGAATACCTCTCTTACGGCGGCTTCCCCTAACCCTTCCCCGGCCTCCAAGGCGCCGCCAGCCGCAAACCACCAGGGCGACAAATCTGGGCGCGTTCGATCGATTCCGCAAAACAACAGAACTCGCTCATGCTGGTCGACGAGCAGGACCTTGGCCGCTCGTCGAAAGATCCTGCCCACCCCGGAATCTTGCCGGATGAACGGTCGCTCGGACACGGCACGTTCCGAGTACCGGAACTGGCGTTCCACACCGCGGTCCGAGCGCGGTGAGGAACGCCGATTCGTGGTGAGGACGACCGAAGCTCGTTCTGGCGCTCCTGACCGCGGTTATCGCGCGGTGAGGAACGCCAGTCCGCGAGGCGAGCGGGATTGCCGGTACGCGGGTGGTATCGCAAGGGGTCAGGGTGGGGGACGGTAGGGTGGTCCGCTGATGGATACGCGCGCTGCTGGGAGTCGGGGCGGGGGTTGCCCGTCGGGGGCGGACGAGGATCTTTCGACCATCTGCCTGGTGTGTGGGGAAAAAATGCGGCCGGAGCATGCGCATTACCGATGCCCGGCGTGTGGGTGGCGCGACTCCTGCTGCGACGGGCCGTACTGAGGTCATTCCCTCAGCGCCGGGCGAGAGCGTCCACTATTCCGGCGACCAGGTCGATGCCGGGTCCGAGACCGGTGGCGAGATCGGCGAGTTCGCCAGCCGCACGGGCGCGGTCAGTGTCTTCGAGGGCCAGCAGGTCGAGGAGGCGCTCGGGTTCCCAGCGCAGGGCGGCGCAGCACTGGAACAGTGCTCCCTCCCGGGTGCGGCGCTGGCTCAGGCCGACGACCTTGCGCCCGCCGACGGTGACCTCGCCGGGTCCGAGCCCGGCGAAGCACACCCAAGGCGACCACGGCGTACGTTGCATCGCTCCGTCGTGCCAGCTGGCGAGGACGCCGGCGCCGATCAGCACCTCCGCCCAGGCGGCGCCGAGCCAGTGGAAGGCCCGGCCGACGTCGTGGTCCCACCACCGGTCGTCGGCCGGGATCGTGATGTCGACCCACAATGCCGACCCTGGCTCGACCAGCACGGCCGACCCGCCGCTGCGGCGGTGCACGACATCGACACCCCGGTCCCGAACCCGTTCCCAGTCGACGGCGTCGTCCTTCTGGGACGAGCCGAGCACCAGTGTCGGGCGGGTCACGTCGTACACGACGACGCTCCGCTCCCCCACCGGCCGGGCAGCCAGCCGCTCCCCGATGCCGTCCCGCAGGATCTCGACGCGCCAGTCCGCCGCCACGGGTGTCAGCGCCGTGCCGTGGCGCCGGGCGAGACGAGCTCGGTACGCAGAACCCGGCGGAGCAGCTTGCCCGTCTCGTTGTAGGGCAAGGCGGAGCGGAATTCGATGACCGTCGGGGTGCGCGACGTTCGGAGCCGCGCCCGGACCCAGTCCTGCAACTCCGCAACGCCGGCCTCGGCCCCGGGCTCGAGGACGACGGCGGCGGCGACCGTCTCACCCCACTCGTCATCGGGAATCCCGATCACGCCGGCTTCGGCCACCGCCGGGTGGGTGACGAGAACGTCTTCGATCTCGCCCGGCGACAGGTTCTCCGCTCCGCGCACGATCACGTCGTCGAGCCTGCCCTCCACGAACAGGAATCCGGCGTCGTCGAGCCATCCTCCGTCGTTGGTCGGGAACCAGCCTTCAGCGGTGAGCGCCCGGCGGCCGAGGTACTCGCCCGACACCTGCGCCCCTCGCACGTAGATCTCGCCGCGCTCCCCCGCCGGCAGCACACTCCCGTCAGGACCGCGAATCTCCAGCTCCACGCTGGGCAACGGCTGCCCGACGGAGCCGAGCCGGGCCCGCACGGCCGGATCGTCGCTCCCGAACGCAGTGCGGAGGTCCTCGGGACGGAGCAGGCTGATCGTTGCAGCGGTCTCGGTGAGCCCATAGGCGTTGACGAATCCCACCGCCGGCAACAGCGCCAGGGCCCGCTCGACCACCGGAACCGGCATCCGCCCACCGCCGTAGGAGAGGTGCACCAGACCGGGCAGCTTCTCGCCCCGGGCTTCGAGGACATCGAGGATCCGCCACAGCATCGTCGGAACGACGAACGCGTGGGTGATGCTCTCGTCGACGGCGAGATCGACCCAGTGCTGCGGATCGAAGTGCGGCAGAAACACCAGGCGGCGGCCGCCGTACAGCGAAGAACAGAGCGTGATCACGGCGGCGACGTGGTAGGGCGGCACGCTGACGAGCGCGGCGTGATCCTCCTCCGAGCCCATGAACTCCACCATCGACGTCACATAGGCGGCGATGTGGCGGTGGCGGAGGACGGCCGCCTTCGGTTCGCCGGTGGTCCCGCTCGTGTAGAGCAGCACGCCGATCGTGTCGGGGTCGACCGGACGGTCCGGGGCCTTCGCCGGGTCGGCGTCCTCCACCTGGGCCAGGAAGGCGGTGATCGACACCACGCGCAGTCCCTCGACTCCGGCGACCCGATCGACGGCATCGTCGTCGACGACTGCCAACGCCGGCGCCGCCCGGCCCAGCACGGCCCGCAACGGCGCATCGGCCAGCCGGTAGTTCACCGGGACGAACGGCACGCCGGCCAGCCCGGTGCCGTAGAGCAGCGCCGGCATGACCGGCGAGTTCTGCGCCACGACCACGACCCGCTCGGCTCCGATCCCTGTCACCACGGCGGCGATCCGGCGGGCCCGGTCGAGCAGACCGGCGTAGGTCAGCCCATCGCGACGGCTGCCGACCGCCACGCGATCCGGCATCGCCTCGGCCGCCCGCTCGAGCAACATGCCGGTGTTCACGGCCGCGAGGGTATGGCAATTCCGCTCGCGGCGATCGCGCCGCCCCCGGGAGACGCCTTCCCGGGGGCGGCGGCCGCAGGGTCCCTACAGAGCAGCCACCGATACCACCGGGCGGGGCGGAGGGTTGGCGCCGAGGGACCCGGCGAAGGGTTGGGGGGAGAAGTTGAAGATGCCGCCGTCCTCACCGACCATCAGGTAGCCGTCGCCGAAACGGACCATGCCGGTCACCGGCTTGTTGAGCTTGCGGTCGCCCATCGAGCCCCGGAAGGCGGCATCGAAGGCGAAGATCCCGCCGTCGGAGGCGACGAGCCAGTAGCCGGCGCCGTCGCCGTCGGGCACCAACGACTGGACGGGGGCGTTCAGCTTCCTGTTGCCCATCGAGCCATAGAAGCGGGCGTCGCCGAAGGCGAAGATCCCGCCGTCGCTGGCAACCATGTAGTAGCCCCGGCCCGACGGCGTCGGGATCGAGTCGAGGACGGGCCCGTTGAGTGCCACCTTCGCCATGTCGCCATACGACACCGCATCACCGAAGGGCAGCACCCGGCCCCGGTTGGTGAAAATCCAGTAGCCCCGGCCCGACGGGGTCGCCGACAGGGTCGTGACCTTTTCCTTCGCCGCCAACCCGCCTTCGCTCACACTGCCCAGGCGGGCAGCGTCACCGAAGGACGACACGGTCCCCCGCCCGTCGACCACCCAGTACCCGGAGTCGGACGGCGTCGGTTCGAGGTCGACGGCGTCGACACCGGCGGGGACTGCGGCGTTCCCGAGCCAGCGGGCCTCGCCGAAGGCATACACGGTGCCGCCGGCGCTGACCATCCAGTAGCCGGATCGCACCGCTGCCGAGCTCGCCCCGCCGCCCCCACCGGAACCCGGCGGCGGGTTCGTCCCTCCCCCACCCGGCGGGGGGTTCGTCCCGCCCGACAGCGTCGTCGACGTGGTGGGCGGCGCGCCGTACGGCGGATCGTCGGAGGCGAAGCGGGCGAAGCCCTGTGCCACGGCGCCGCTCACCTTGTGGAACTCGCCGGCGACGAGGATCGAACCGGCCGTCACCTGCATGTCGAGGACGCCGTGCACGCCGCTGATCGTCGGCGCCCACGGCTGGATGGCACCGGTGTGCTGGTCGAACACGGCAAGGTGCCCGCGCACGTGCCCGGCAACCGTCTGGAAGTGCCCGCCGGTGTAGACGAAGCTGGCGCTGGTGTCGACGGCCTGGAAGTCGCCGTCGCCGGGCCGGTCCCAGACGAGGGCGCCGGTCACCGTGCTCCAGGCCTGCAGCCGGTTGCCGATGAGGTTGCCGCCCCGGGTGGCGATGAAGGCCAGCGTCCCGTCACCCGACAGTGCCATCGACACGATCGGCACCTGGACCCTTGGGTGCCAGGCCGTGGCAATCCCGGTGGTGGCGTCGACGGCGGCCATCCGTTGCCGGGCAACGGAACCGACCATCGCGAAGTCGCCGGCGATGTAGACCAGCCGCCCGTCGGCCGAGAGGCGGATGCGGTGGACGCCGGAGTCGACGCCCGGGTTCCAGGCATCGACTGCGCCGTTGGCGGTGGACAGGCGGGCGATGTGGTTGCGGGCCTGGCCCCCGAGGGTGCTGAACGCCCCGCCGACGTAGAGGCGGTCACCGGCCAGCGTGAGGCTCTGCACCTCGGCGCTGGCGGTGGCCTCCCAGTCGGCGACGACCG
>JAICGL010000171.1 GCA_025923175.1 Acidimicrobiia bacterium | reverse complement strand
GCCCGGACCTCGACTTTCCCCCCGGTGGGTGAGTGCCGGATGGCGTTCTCGAGCAGGTTGGCGACCACCTGGTGGACCCGCTCCGGGTCACCGTCGGCCACGAGCCCTGGCTCCTCCACCGACACCGAGACTTGCACATGGGGGGCGTGCAACCGGGACTCGTCGGCAGCATCTTCCAGTACCGGCTGTACTTCGAAGGCGCTCCGCTGGAGCGGGAAGGTCCCCGATTCCAGCCGGGAGAGGTCAAGCAGCTGGGTCACCAGCCGGCCGAGCCGCTCGACCTGCTTGAGCATCGTGCGCAGCCGGTCCGGGTCGGGCGGCTCGACGCCGTCGACCAGGTTCTCCAGGCCCGCCTGGAGGGCGGTGATGGGGGTGCGCAGCTCGTGGGAGACGTTGGCCACCAGGTCCCGGCGCATGCGGTCGACCTCGGCCAGGTCGGCGGCCATCTGGTTGAAGGCCCGGGCCAGCTCGCCGACCTCGTCGCGGGAGGTGGCGGTGACCCGCCGGCCGTACTCACCCCGGGCCATGGCCCGGCTGGCGGAGGCCATCTCCCGCAGCGGCGACGTCATGCCCCGGGCGAGAATCTGGATCATGGCCAGGGACAGCACCCCGGCGGCCAGCCCCGACGCCGCCGGCCAGACACCGGCCTTGGTGCCGGCGTAGACGACCAGGACCGTGACCACGTTGGCGGCCACGATCACGGCGCCGAGCTTGTATTTGATGGACGGCAGCCCGTCGAGGGGGCGCCGGGGGAAGGGTTTCACGCGCGATTCGCCTTGGGGGTGAGCTCGTCGTCTCCGGCCGCATATCCGACGCCGTGGACGGTGCGGATGACGCCGGCGCCGAGCTTGCGGCGCAGGGCCTGGACGTGGGAGTCGACCGTGCGGGCTCCGAACCCGTCCCGGTAACCCCAGATGTCGGCCAGGAGCTGCTCCCGGGTGAAGACCACCCCCGGCTTGTCGCCCAGAAGGGCCAGGATGTCGAACTCGGTTGGGGTGAGGTGGACGGGCTCGCTGTCGAGGGTGGCCCGGCGGGTGGCCGGCTCGAGCGCCACCCGGCCGAGCCGCAGCGTGCGTTCGGCGGGGCTGGAGGCCAGCGGGTCGCCGCCGCGTCCGACCCGCCGGAGAATGGCGTGAACCCGGGCCACCAGCTCCCGGGGGCTGAACGGCTTCGTGAGGTAGTCGTCGGCGCCGACGGCGAGGCCGACGAGCAGGTCGGTCTCGGAGTCGCGGGCGGTCAGCATGAGGACGGGCACCGGCCGGTCCTTCTGAATGCGACGGCAGACCTCGAGGCCGTCGAAACCGGGGAGCATCAGGTCGAGGATCACGAGGTCGGGGTTCACCCGCTGGACCAGGTCGACGCCGGACGGACCGTCGCCCGCTACCTCGACCGTGAAGCCCTCGCTCCGGAGGCGGGCGGCGACGGCGCTCGCGATGGTTTCCTCATCTTCGATGATGACGACGGTGGCCACACCAGGAGGATACGGAAGTGGCTGCGGAGAGCGCTCAGTGACGATGTGGAGATTTCACGGAGACGGGCGCCATGGTGTCCAGAACGTCCCGAACCTCCTCATCGCTGGTGGGTGAGAAGTCGGCGTAGGCCTGGCCGACGGCCAGGAAACGGTCTGGCATGCGGACGCAGACGACCTCGTCGGCCTCGGTCCGTAGGTCCCGGCACGTCTCGGGGGATCCGACCGGGACGCCCACGATCACCGCCGCAGGGTCCTGGGTGCGAACCGCCTTCAGGGCGGCCCGCATACTGGCTCCGGTGGCCAGCCCGTCGTCGACCACGATCACGGTGCTGCCACGGACGGTGATGGGCGGCCGGTCGCCGCGATAGGCCGCTTCTCGGCGGGCGAGCACCTCGGACTCCGTCCTGGCGACCGCCTCGACGTCGGCGGGGGAAATGGCGAGCCGTTCGATGACCAGCTGATTGAGGACCCGGCTGCCACCGCTGGCGATGGCTCCCATGGCCAGCTCCTCCTGGCCGGGGACGCCGAGCTTGCGGACGAGGAACACGTCCAGGGGCGCGGCCAGGATGCGGGCCACCTCGGCTGCCACCGGAACCCCGCCCCTGGGCAGGCCGAGGACCAGGCGGGGTTCGGGGAACCGCTCCAGCACACCGGCGTCGACGAGGCGCCAGCCGAGAGCCTCCCCGGCGTGGCGCCGGTCCCGGAACCTCGATCCTTCGCTCCTGGCCATCCCCTGGAGCCCGGCTACGACAGCCGGCGCTGCAGCTCCTCCGGGAACTCGGGGAAGTAGCGGCTCACGTCGTCCAGTGAGAACTCGGGGAGGATCGACGTCGCCGGCTCCCGCTCGAGCAGGAACTCGAAGGTCTCCCGCACGATCCGTTCCTCGTCAACTTCGGTGAGGAGCAGGTCGTCGAGGAACGACCCGGTGAGGCGGATCTTGTGGCCGGTGACCTCATGGCCTTCCTCTACCTCGACCCCGTACTCGCCCGGCGCCATCGAGACCACGTTCGCAATCGTCGTCATGACCACCCTTCCTACCCAACGCTTCGGCTCCGGACAACGCTTGGTTGCGGTTGCGGACCACGTCGCGCTGGGTACGTCGCCAGCAATATGGCTGAACGCGCCTTCGTCTTTGCGCCCGATCCTCTCCTCACCGTCACGGTAGAGGCGGCAGGCGAGGGCGACGAAATCCATCTGCACGCCGGTGGCCAGGGGTTCTGGGTGGCCCAGATGATCGCCAACCTCGGCGTCGAGGTCTCCCTGTGCGGCCCGTTCGGCGGGGAGAGCGGTCGGGTCGTCCGCGCTCTGATCGACCAGGACGCCAGCATCCGGGTCCGGGCGATCGAAACCGTCGGGTCCAACGGTGTGTATGTGCACGACCGGCGTGACGGGGACCGGATCACGGTGGCCGAGACCCCGCCCGAACCGCTCGGCCGCCACGAGGTCGATGACCTCTATGGGGCGGCCCTGCTCGGCGGGCTGGAGTCGGCGGTGGCCGTCCTGGGTGGGCCCGGCCCGTGGGAGACGCCGGTGGTGCCGGCCGATCTCTACAGACGGCTGAGCACCGACCTCCGCGCCAACGGGAAGGCAACGATCGCGGATCTGTGCGGCGAACCGCTGTCCTGCGCGCTCCAGGGTGGGCTCACCGTGCTCAAGATGAGCCACGAGGAACTGATACAGGACGGCCGGGTCGTCGAGGACGCCGACGAGGAGGAAATCCTCGACGCGATGGACGCCCTTCACCAGGAAGGGGCTGAGAACGTGCTGATCACACGGGCCGAGCAGCCGGCCCTGGCGCTGGTCGAGGGGCGGGTCGTGCGGATCTGCCCGCCCGTCCTCCAGGTGGTCGACCACCGGGGGGCCGGTGACTCCATGACCGCCGGGCTGGCCGCCGGACTGGGTAAGGGCCTCGACATGCTCGACGCCCTGCGACTCGGTGCCGCCGCCGCAGGGCTCAACGTGACCCGGCGGGGTCTGGCCACCGGCGACCGGCGGGAGATCGAGCGGATGGCCGACCACATCGGGCTCGAAGAGATGGAACGGCGCGACGACGAAGCGAGGAGCCACGCATGAGTAGCAACGGCAACGGGGAGCGGCCGGCAGAGGTCGCCGAAGTCACACTCGACGAGTTGAGCCGGCGGGCGACCCCTCCCGAGACTTCGACCGGGGGCGACAGCGATGGGCGCCGGTGGCGGTGTCTGGTCACCAACGACGACGGCATCGACAGCGAGGGCTTGCGGGTGCTGGCGCAGGTGGCGTTGGAGGCGGGGTTCGAGGTGGTGGTGGCCGCGCCGATGGAGGAGGCAAGCGGCGCCAGCGCCTCCATCACCGCCGTCGAGGAGGACGGCCATTTTGTGGTCGAGCCGCGCACCCTCCCCGGCCTGGAGGGTGCCTGCACCGTGCTGGCCGTCGGCGGTCTGCCGGCCTTCATCGCCCTCACCGGCATGCGGGGAGCATTCGGCCCGACCCCCGACATCGTGCTCTCGGGCATCAACAGCGGGCCCAACACCGGCTACGCCGTCCTCCACTCGGGGACGGTCGGGGCGGCGCTGACGGCCTCGACGTTCGGGGCGCGGGCGATGGCCGTGTCGCTCAACATCCGCACCCGGACGGTCTCAGGAGCCGGCGTGCGGCAGGCGTCGCCTTGCTGGGGCACGGCGGCTGAGTTCGCCCGGCAGACGCTGCCGACGCTCCTCGACTCCGAGCCCGGCACCGTCCTCAACGTCAACGCTCCCAACATCCCGCTCGAAAAGGTGCGGGGTTTCGAACCGGCGCGGCTGGCCCGGTTCGGGGCGGTCCAGACCAACGTGGCCGAACGGGGCGAGGGCTATGTGAAGGTCGCCTTGGCCGAGATCGACGCCGACTACGAGCCGGGAACCGACGCTGCCTTGCTGGCGGCGGGCTACGCCTCGATCACGGCGTTGCAGGCGGTCTGCGAGGCGGGAACGACGGTGCGGGTACCTCAGCGCGCCGCTCGTTGATCCGGCGGGCGATGAACCCGGTGTGATCGACGACCAGCCGCCAGGCGCCGGCGCCCATGAGGAGGAGCCCGAGGGACGCCACCGGAATGGAACTGGCGAACGTGGCCAGGGAGAGGGCTGCGCCGGCCAGCACCATCAGGATGGCGACCCAGGCCGGGGCGGTGGCCGCGTTGACGCGGCGAAGGACGGAAGCGGCGAGACGGCGTTCTTCTCGGTGCGAGGGCGACTCGTCTGCGCCGCCACCCTGGCCGGAGAGCTGGCGGGCGAGCCAGGGATCCCCGATCTGCTCGGCCAGTCCGGCCAGTGCCTCGCGCTCCCGGTCCGTCAGCTGGACATTGTCGTCGCCCACAGCGACCTCCTCGAATCTCACTGCGGCCTTTGGCGGGAGCTACCCCGCCAAAGCGCCGTCGACACTCCATCCTTCGGCGGCAAAGCGGGGCGGTTGCAGTCAGACGTGAACGGGTAGCGCCTTTTCGTCGGAAATCCGGGCAAGTGAGGACACGCGCATGGCGGTCAACGAGACCATGATCGACGCACCGCCGCAGGCGGTGTGGGACGTGCTGGCCGACCCGCCCTCGTATGAGGAGTGGGTGGTGGGGAACACGGGGATTCGCGACTACGACCGGGGTTGGCCAGCGCCGGACACGGAGTTCCACCACAAGATCGGCCTCGGGCCCCTCAATGTGAAGGACAAGACCGTCTCACTCGAAGCGACCCCGCCGCAGCGGCTGGTCATGAATGTGCGGGTCCTGCCGTTCGGCCACGGCATCGTCGCGTTCGAGCTGGAGGGATCGGGTTCCGGCACACTGGTGCGGATGGGTGAACGACCAGCCGGCGGGCCGTTGAAGCTGTTCTGGCCGGCTCTCCATCCGCTGATCAAGGTGCGCAACGCCGAGACGCTCCGCCGGCTGAAGGATCTGGCCGAGAGCCGGCACCGGGCCGGCGCCGCTCGGGGTTGACCGTCTGATGGCAACAGCGCCCGGGACGACCGTGCCGTGACCGGGGACGCGGATGCCGTCGTCATCGGGGCCGGGCCCAATGGGCTGGTGGCCGCCAACGTTCTGGCTGACGCCGGGTGGAGCGTCGTGGTCCTCGAGGCGGAGCCCGACCCCGGCGGTGCCGTCCGCAGCGGGGAGCTGACCCTTCCCGGCTTCGTCCACGATCGCTTCAGCGCCTTCTATCCACTGGGCGGGGTTTCTCCGGTCCTGGCCTCACTCGGGCTCGACCGCTACGGGCTGCGGTGGCGGCGATCGCCGCTGGTGCTGGCCCATCCGCTGCCCGACGGGCGCTGCCCGGTTCTCTCGATGGACCTCGACGAGACCTGCGCATCGCTTGATGCGGACGCGCCCGGCGACGGTGACGCCTGGCGGCGCCTCTACGGGGAATGGGAACGGCTCGGCGGGCCGCTGATCGACGGACTGCTGACACCGTTCCCGCCGGTGCGGGCGGGAGTCCGGCTCGCCGCCAGGCTGGGCCCGGCGGGCCTCGCCCGCTTCGCCCGCTTCGCCCTGCTGCCGATCCAGCGCCTGACCGAAGAGGAGTTTTCGGGGACCGGCGCGGAGATGCTGCTGACTGGGCTCGCCCTGCACACGGACCTCGCTCCGGACAGCGCGGCGTCGAGCATGTTCGGCTGGCTGCTCGCCGGACTGGGCCAGCAGGTCGGCTTTCCCGTCCCCGAGGGTGGCGCCGGTCGGCTGACGGAGGCCCTGGTCGCCCGGCTGGGGGCCCGCGGCGGGCGGGTGGTCTGCAACACCCGGGTGGCCCGGGTGACGGTGCGGGACGGCCGGGCCGTCGGGGTCGTCACGGCGGGCGGTGACGAGGTGGCCGCCGGCCGAGCGGTGGTGGCCGACGTGGGGGCTCCGGCGCTGTACCGCGACATGGTCGGCCGTGAGCACCTTCCGGGCCGGGTGTTCGACGCGCTCGACCGGTTCCAGTACGACAACTCGACGGTCAAGGTCGACTGGGCTCTCGACGGGCCCATCCCCTGGGAGGCCGACGCCGCCCGCCGGGCCGGCACGGTCCACATGGCCGACGACATGGAGCATTTCGTCACGGCGTCCTCCGACATGATCAGGGGCCGGATCCCGGCCCGGCCCACCCTGGTGCTGGGGCAGATGGGGGTGGCCGACCCCACCCGCAGCCCGCCGGGGACGGAGACCGCTTGGGCCTACACCCACGTGCCGCAGAAGGTGCGGGCAGACGCCGGCGGCGACCTCAAGGGCGTGTGGGACCTCGCCGAGGCAGACGCCTACGCCGACCGGATCGAGGCCGAGATCGAGCACCTGGCCCCGGGGTTCCGGGCCCTGGTGCGCGGCCGGTACGTGGCCACGCCGCCGATCTTCGAGGCGTCGAACGCCAACCTGGTCGGCGGGGCTGTCAACGGCGGAACCGCCCAGCTGCACCAGCAGTTGATCTTCCGGCCGGTCCCGGGCCTGGCCCGGGCCGAGACGCCGGTGCGGCGTCTGTACCTCGGATCGGCGTCGGCCCATCCGGGCGGCGGCGTCCACGGCGCCTGCGGCTCCAACGCCGCTCGGGCCGCCCTGGCGTGGGATCGCCTCCAGCGGGCCCGCATCCTCGCCGCCGGCGCCGCAGGCCGCGTCGCGAGGCGCTCCCGCTGATTTCACCCTCCGGGGTCGGCCATCTCACAGGAACCGGGGCCTATCGTGGCCTCGTGTTGGGGACGGCCCGTGTCCTGATCTTCACCCTGGCTCTGGTGGGCTGCTCCGCGGGAGGAGGAACGAACCTCGCGGCGGGGGAACGGCTCCCGGACGGGCAGTGGCGGGGCGGGTCGTTCGTCGTCTCGGCCAACGAACCCGAGCACCTCATTCCCGCCAACGCCACCACCACCCGCGATGGGCAGATCCTGTCGGCGCTCTTCACCGGCCTGATGGAGTACGACTCGAAGACGGCGGAGCCCCGCAACGCCATGGCGGAGTCGATCCACAGCGACGACCAGAAGCGCTGGACGATCCGCATCAAGGACGGCTGGACGTTCCACAACGGTGAGCCGGTGACGGCCCGTTCGTTCGTCGACGCCTGGAACTTCGCCGCCTACGCCCCCAACGCCAACGGCAACTCCGGCTACTTCAACAAGGTCGAGGGATACGCCGCCCTGCAGGCCGAGCGGCCCACCACCAAGGAGATGACCGGCCTCAAGGTTGTCGATGACACCACGTTCATCGTGCAACTGAAGGACAGCTTCAGCCAGTTCCCGATCCTGCTGGGGTTCCAGGCGTTCTATCCGATGCCAAAGGCGGCTTACGCCGACCTCAAGGCCTACGAGGAAGCGCCGATCGGCAACGGCCCGTTCGAGATGGACGGACGGTGGCGGCACGACGAGTCGATCCGCATGAAGCGCTTCGCCGGATACAAGGGCACACCGGCCGCGGCCGACGCCGTCGAGTTCCGCATCTACTCCAAGACCAGCGGCGGGTACGAGGATCTGCTGGCCGGGAACATCGACATCGCCCACGACATCCCGCCGGACCAGTTGGCCACCGCAGAAGCCGAATTC
>JAICGL010000170.1 GCA_025923175.1 Acidimicrobiia bacterium | reverse complement strand
GGTCGGAGCGGGCAGCGACCGCCGGTCGAGCTTCTGGTTGGCGTTGAGCGGCACGGCGTCGAGGACGACATAGGCGGCGGGCACCATGTAGGCGGGCAGCCGTTCCACCAGCCACGCCCGGAGGGCGGCCGGATCCGGATGAGCGTCGGCTGCATCCGGCGCCGGCGTGACGTAGCCCACGAGCTGGCGGTCAGCCCCCTCGTCACGGGCGACGACGACGGCTCGGCCGACGCCGGGGTGCGACTCCAGCACGGCTTCGATCTCGCCCGGCTCGATGCGCAGACCGCGGATCTTGATCTGGTCGTCGGTCCGACCGACGAGACGGAGGACGCCGTCCGACCAGTGGGCGCGGTCCCCGGTCCGGTACATGCGCCCGCCGGGAGGCCCGAACGGGTCGGCGACGAACCGGTTGGCCGTCAGCCCCGGCTGGTTCAGGTAGCCGACGGCGAGGGCCGCGCCGCCGACATACAGCTCACCGGGTTTCCCGGGCAGGGTGGGCAGGAGACGGTCGTCGAGGACGTACACCGCTGTGCCGGCAACCGGTTCGCCGGTTCCATCGGCTGCCCACCCGTAGGCGTCGACGGTCGTCTCCGTCGGGCCGTACATGTCCCGCACGATCGTGCCAGGCAGGTCCACGAGGCGGGCCCACAGCTCGGGTGGGCACGCCTCCCCGCCGACGACGAGAACCAGCGGCCGGACGCCGTCGTCGAGGATCCCGCCGGCGGCCAGTTCGACGAGGTAGGTCGGTGTCACGTCCACGTACTCGAGGGCGTGGTCCCGCACCCAGGCCAGCACCTCTTCCGGGTCGCGGTACTCCGGGACGACATGGATCTCGTGGCCGTCGAGCAGCCACAGCAGTGGGCCCCAGGAGGAGTCGAAGGCGAAGGAGGCGGTCTGCGCCACCCGGAGGCGTCGGCCGCCCGCCGCCTCCGAGGCGAGCCGCATCAGCCCGGGCCGATGCGTGGCGAACAGATTCGCCAGTGATCGGTGGGCGACCACCACTCCCTTCGGCCGCCCCGTCGAACCCGAGGTGTAAATGACGTAGACGGGGTCGTCCGCGTGGAGCGGACGGAGCCGCTCGGCGTCCGACAGCGGCCCGGCCTCGATCCCGGCGAGCCGCTCCTGCGTCGCCGTGTCGTCGATGACGAGGCACGGCACCGACCCGAGCGCAGGGATCGAGCCGAGCACCGCCCCGGTCGTGACGGCGGCCACCGGGTTGGCGTCGTCGAGGACGAGGCTCAGGCGCTCCGACGCATGGTCGGGATCGACCGGGACGTAGGCGGCGCCCGCCTTGGCCACTGCGAGGATGGCGGTGACCATCTCCGCCCGGGGCAGGGCCAGTACCACCAGGTCACCCGGCCCGGCGCCAATGCCGATCAGTGCCCGGGCCAGGCGGTTGGAGGCTGCGTCAAGTTCGCCGAACGTGAGCCGTCCGGCGTCGGTGACGAGCGCAACGGCGTCGGGCGCGGGCGCCACGGCGCTGCCGAAAAGCCCCGTCAACGTCGTCTCGCTCACCGCCCCGCCCCCACGTTCGGCCTGCGTCCAGGCCGCTTCCCCTCGAAACGTTAGGTATCCCTAAGATTAGCTGCTACTAACGAATCTGGGCAGGTCGGCTTCCTCAGCTTCGGCGCCTGTGCGAAAGTGGCTGGAGGGGAGGGCGATGGACGGGACGACCTGCTCGGTCTGTGCCGTAGAGCTGCGAGCCGGCGCGCGCTTCTGCGACGCCTGCGGCCACCCTGTGGCTGCCGCCGCCCCGGCAACGCCGGACCCCAGCACCTTCACCCCCGAGCACATCGCCGAAAAGATCCGGGCTTCACGCCAGACGGTCGAAGGCGAGCGCAAGCACGTCACCGTGCTCTTCGCCGACCTGGTCGGGTCCATGGACCTGGCCGAGACACTGGACCCCGAAGACTGGCGCCGGCTGATGGAGCGCTACTTCCAGATCCTCTGCGACGGTGTCCACCGCTACGAGGGCACGGTCGACAAGTTCACCGGCGACGGCATCATGGCGCTCTTCGGCGCCCCGATCGCCCACGAGGATCACGCCCGGCGGGCCTGCTTCGCCGCCCTCCAGCTCCGGGAGGAGCTCGGCCGCTACTCCAACGAGCTGGCCCGGGAACGAGGGCTCTCCTTCGCCGTCCGTATCGGGCTCAACTCCGGCGAGGTCGTCGTCGGTACGATCGCCGAGGACCTCCGGGTCGAGTACACCGCCATCGGGAATCCCGTCGGCCTGGCCAAGCGGGTGGAGGCCCTGGCCGAACCGGGCCAGGTCTGCCTCACCGAGCAGACCGCCTCGCTGGTGCGCGGCTACGTCGATCTCCGGGACCTCGGCACCTTCGACGTCAAGGGCGTGAGCCGCCCGGTCGCCCTCTGGGAGTTGGAGGGCCGGGGGTTGGCACGGACCCCGCTCGAGGTCGCCGCCGCCCGCGGGTTCTCCCCGTTCGTCGGCCGAGACGCCGAGATGGCAGCGCTGGAAGCGGCCCTCGAACGGGCGCAGCAAGGCGAAGGGGCGGTCGTCGGGGTGATGGCTGAGCCGGGCGTGGGAAAGAGCCGCCTCGGCCACGAGTTCTCCGAGCGCTGCCGGGCCCAGGGGCTCACCGTCTGGAAGGCGAACGCCTTGGCCCACGCCAGGGCCGTCCCGTTCGTGATGGCGCTCGAGCTGCTCCGCAACATCTTCGGCATCGAAGACGGCGACGACGACGAGACCGCCCGCCGGAAGGTGATCGACTGCCTCCTCGACCTCGACCCGTCCTTCGAAGCCGACATCCCTCTCATCCTCGAACTCCTCGGCGTCCCCGACCCGTCGCGCCCAGCGGAGCGGATGGATCCCGAGGCTCGGCAGCGCCAGCTTTTCGCCTCGGGCACCCGTTTTCTCCGCGCCCAGAGCGAGTGGGCGCCCTGCGTGATCCTCGTCGAAGACCTCCACTGGTTGGACGGGGCAAGTGAAGCCCTCCTCAACCATCTCATCGAGGGCGCCACGGGAAGCAGGCTCCTGCTGCTGGCGAATTACCGGCCCGAGTACCGGGCCGGATGGCTGGGGATGCAGCACTGCAGCGAGATCGCACTCGCCCCGCTCGGGCCCGAAGCCACCGAGCAGCTCCTTCAGGAACTACTGGGAGGCGATCCCTCGCTGGACGGGCTCGACGAGATCATCCTCGAGAGGACGAGCGGCAACCCGTTTTTCATCGAAGAGGTCGTCAGGTCGCTGGTCGAGGCCGATTTCCTCGACGGACATCAGGGCGCCTATCGCCTCGCCCGGACCCTCGACGAGGTACGGATCCCGGACACGGTGAGGGCCGTGCTCGCGGCCCGGATCGACCGCCTCCAACCGGCGGCCAAGGAGCTTCTCCAGCTCGCCTCGGTGATCGGGAACGTCATCAGCGAGCGAGTGCTGCGCAAAGTCGCAGCGGTCTCGAACGCCGAACTGGATGCCACGGTTCGTGCGCTGGTCGACGGAAAGTTCGTCGACCAGACTTCAGCATCACCCCAGGTCGAGTACACCTTCCGCCATCCGCTCACCGAGGAGGTGGCCTACCGGACGCAGCTCGGCGAGCGGCGCGCACGCCTGCACCGCACCGTGGCGCAGTCCATCATCGATCTCGAGGCCGACCGCCTGGATGAGCGTGCGGCGTTGATCGCCCACCACTGGGAGGCCGCCGGCGACGCTCTCGAGGCCGCGACCTGGAGCGTCCGAGCGGCCGGCTGGGCGGGATACAACGACCCGGCGTTGGCGACCTTCCACTGGCGGAAGGTCAGGTCCCTGACTGCCGGGTTGACGTCTTCGCCCGAGGCCACGCAGCTCGGAATTACCGCCACGGTGATGATCCTGGCCCTGGGCTGGCGCCTGGGGGGCTTGAGCGCCGACGGCGAACAGTTCTTCGAAGACGAGGCGATCGAGATCTACACGGAGGGCCGCCGTCTTGCCGAGAGCAGCGGGAGCGGGCACGAACCGATGCTGGCCGCTCTCGTCATGGGCTACGCCACAGCCCGGGGTCTGACAGGCCATGTCGACGAATTCCAGCTCGCGCTGGAGGCAGTCGATCTCGCCGACCGCACGGGTGACGTCGGCCTTCGCGTGGCGATGCGGGCCGGGGCGACCTATCCGCGATGGTGTGCCGGCGAGCTCGCCGACGGGCTCCGGATCGCCGAGGAGGGCATCGAGCTGACGGGAGGCGACCCGAGCGTCGGAGCCGGGATGTCCTACGCCTGTCCATTGGCCGCCCTCCTGCTGGTCCAGGGCCTTCTCCTCGGCTCCCTGGGCCGTCTGAACGAAGGCTTCGCAGCCTTCGAGCGAGCGCTCGAGGTGGAGCGGGAAGTCAACGACCTCGACGTCCGGGGCTGGACGCCGTCCGGCTGGACATGGGTCGCGCACTGGGCCGGGAGCGACGGCGAACTCGCCCTCACGCATGCCCGACGGGCCGTCGAGTTCACTGAGCGGACCGGCGCCGGGTTCTCCCGGGCGTTGGCCTACGGCGGTCTGGCGGAGGCCCACCTTCTCCGGCAGGCATGGGACGAGGCCCTGACGGCCTGCAACCAGGCCCTCGCGATCGTGCACGGCCACCACATCGCCCGGGATACCGAAGGATTCGTGCACTCAAGGATCGCCAGGGCTCACCTCGGTGCGGGCCGGGTCGCCGATGCCCGGGGCCCTGCCGAGATGGGCGTCCGTATCAGCTGCGAGCGCGGCCACCGGATCGCCGAGGTCCAGGCCCGTACGGCGCTGGCTCAAGTGTTGTTGGCCGAAGGGTCCGACACTGCCCACATTCGGACCGAGCTCGACCAGGCCCTGACGTTGACCGAGCGGGCCGGCTTCCTCGCCTACCAGCCCCAGATCCACCTGCGCCTGGCCGAACTGGCCCGCGCAACCGGCGACGAGACAACCGCCGCCCAAGAGCTCGACCTCGCCTACCGCCAGTTCGCTGCCATCGGCGCAGAAGGCTGGCTGAAGAGCATGGCTGGCGCCATGTAGCAGCTCAGACGCCGGTGTTCGCGGTGATCCAGCTGCGAATACCCCCGCTGTTCACCTCGGAGTACACCCCGGGGAAGCGCCGCTTGGCGCAGCCGTTGCCCCAACTCACGATGCCGACCTGGGTCTTCGACACGTAGTCGAACAGCGGACCGCCGCTGTCGCCGTAGCAGCTGTCAATGTTCGGTGCGCCTGCACAGACCATGGTGGGCGCGTGGAGCGACGCTCCGTATACGCCGCGGCAGGTGCCGTCGTCGACGACGGGGACGTCGACCTCGCGAAGGTCGTTGGGATAGCTGGCTTTCTTGGTCGAGATGGTCCCCCACCCGATGACGGTGAGCATCTTGCCGGCCTGCTCGTACAAGAGGTCGTCCTGCGGGGTGCTCGCGGCGAGGCGAATCGGCGTGATGCCGGTCACAGGCGATGCCAGCCGCAAGAGAGCGGCGTCATGGGCAAGGCCGGTCGGGACGCCGAAATCGTCATGGACCACGACCTGGGCGACGTCGCGCCGCTGCCCCTCGTTGCTGTTCAGAAGTCTCCGTCCGACGGCCACCGCCAGGTCGTCCGGATCGGCTCCCTCGACGCAGTGGGCGGCGGTGAGCACCCACTCGGCGTGGATCAACGATCCGCCGCAGAACTGCTTGGTGTAGTCGGTACCGCCGGACCGCTCGTCGAGGATGGCGGCCACGAACGGGTATTCCCCGGGGCTCGCAGGTCCCCCGCCGATGATGTCGGCCCCCGGCTTGACGGGCTTGGCGTCCGCCGCCTGGCTCAGGCTCGGAAAGACGATCGCGAGCAGGGCCACCACTGCGAGTCGGGAGCGCTTCAACTGAATTCCGCCTTTGCGTTTCTGTCCCGGGAAGCTTGGCCGGGAAGCCGCTTGCCTGATTCGCCCCGGTAAGCCGGATTCCCTCCGCCGGGGGCAGGAACGGCCGCTTTGGGAGCGAAACGTTGAACGGGACCTGATTCGCGCCGGGGGGGCGCGAACGCTCCTGTTGGCGAAAGGGGCCCCCGTGCTCGGCGACCGTCGTTTCTTCGCGCCCGCGTACCGTTCTCGCACCATCCGGCTTGGTGTCCTGGTGGGCCTCGTGGCCCTCGGCCTGACGGCCGGGCCGACGGTGGCCCGACCGGATGGGGCGGCCGGCCGTGACGTCGTCGATGGCTCCTACATCGTGACGCTGGAGCGGGGGAACGACCCGGAGCGGGACGCTCCGGGGCTGGCCAGAGAGCACGGCGGGCGGGCCAACCACATCTACAAGCACGCCCTGCAGGGGTTTTCCTTCGAGGGTTCGGCGCAAGCGGCCGAGCGGCTCGCCCGTCATCCCAAGGTCCGTACCGTGGTTCCCGACCAGCGGGTGGAGGCCTCGGCCCAATCGATCCCGACCGGCATCCGCCGGATCGGTGGCACGTCGAGCAGCACGGCCTCTGGTGACGGCGCCGGCTCCGTCAACGCCGACATCGCCATCCTCGACACCGGGATCGATGCGGCTCACCCCGATCTCAACGTCGTCGGCGGCGTGAACTGCTCCTCCGGCAGCAGCTACGCCGACGGCAACGGGCACGGCACCCATGTCGCCGGCACGGCCGCCGCCAAAGACAACAGCGACGGCGTGGTCGGCGTCGCCCCCGGCGCCAGGCTCTGGGCTGTCCGGGTCCTCGACAACAGCGGGAACGGGAGCTGGGCTTCGGTGATCTGCGGTATCGACTGGGTGACGGCCAACGCCGCCACGATCGAGGTCGCCAACATGAGCCTCGGCGGCTCCGGGAGCGAGAGCCACTGCGCTGACGGAGGGTTGCGGGAAGCGATCTGCCGTTCCGTCGTCGACGCAGGGGTGCCCTACGCCGTCGCTGCCGGAAACAGCGGGGTCAATGCCACCAGCTATGTGCCGGCGACATTCCCCGAAGTGATGACCGTCTCCGCCCTGGCCGACTTCAACGGCGCCCCCGGCGGCGGAGCCTCGCCGACCTGCCGCTCCGATCAGGACGACACGCTGGCCGACTTCTCCAACTACGGCGCCGACGTCGACCTCATCGCCCCCGGCGTGTGCATCAATTCCACCTGGATGGGCGGCGGCTACAGCACCATCAGCGGCACCTCGATGGCCACCCCACACGTGGCCGGGGCGACGGCCCTGTACCGCGCCGATCATGGCCGAGTCTCTCCCGACGCCGTCAAGACCGCCCTGCAAAGCGTCGGGACTGACGCCTGGACGGGCGACCGCGACACGACCAAGGAGCGGCTGCTCAACGTCGGCAGCACCGTGACGCCGCCGCCTCCGCCGCCGCCGCCCCCGCCCACCGGGATCCAGCTGACGGCCCAGGGCTACAAGATCAAGGGCCGCCAGCAGGTCGACCTGACCTGGAGCGGCGCCACGACAAGCTCGGTGGCCGTCTACCGCAACGGCTCCCCCCTCTGGGCCACCACCGCCAACGACGGTTCGGCGACAGACCCGATCGGCATCAAGGGCGGCGGCACCTGGACCTACCAGATCTGCGAGACCGACTCGACGCCGGCTTGCTCCAACACGGCAACGGTCGTGTTCTGAGCGACCGGCACCCTCACGGGTAGATGAAGAAGGTGGGGAAGTCGAAGGCGACGTCTGGGCGGCTGCCGCTGACCGTCATGGCTCCAAGAGCCACCGCCTCGAAGCGAGAGAGCCGGCCCGAGCCGACCATCAGGTAGGCGACCGGGTCAGCCGAGAGGATGGCGTCCACCGGCCCGCCGGGCGGTTCGATGCCGAAGGAGCCGTCGACGAAGCGCGCCGTCATTTCCCCGACCCCTCGCAGCTCGATCCCGATGTCGGCTGTGAGTCCACTGGTGCGTTCCGCATCGACATCCCATACGGCCAGCAGTGGCGTGTAGGCGGCCAGGACCAGGGCGGCGTCGCCACGCTCAATCGGCCAGGGCCGGCCGATGGCCGTCGCGATGTCGTAGCCGTGCAGCAGGACTTCGCCGAGGAAGATTCCCACCAGACCGAACAGCGAGTGGGGCAGACCGGCTTGGAAGATGACCGGGTCGTCGCCGGGCCGGTC
>JAICGL010000169.1 GCA_025923175.1 Acidimicrobiia bacterium | reverse complement strand
TCGACGATGTAGCGGCCCTCGCCGACCTGGCGGACCGACCGGCTCTGGTAGGTCATGGTCGGCCACGCCTCGGTGTCGAAGAAGTCGCCCGAGCGGAGGTGCCCGTCACGCTGCTCGTCGCGGGTGTCGACGCTGGCGGACTGGATGGTCACGGCCACCGATGACTCGAGCGGGTTCTCGCCGATCTCGACGGTGCCGGCGAAGTCGGAGAACCGGCCCCGGGTCTTGGAGACCATCACGTGGCGCACCGCGAACCCCACCTGGCTGTGGCTCGGGTCAAGGGCGTACGAACCGGCGGCGGGGACTTCCTCACCCTCGACGAGGCGGACGGCAGGGTTGGCGATGGGGGTGTTGGTCAGGGTCATGGCAATCCTCCGATTCCGGGACTGAACTTGCACTTACAATCGTTGTTTGTGCAACTAACTGTACTCCACAACTGTTGCGCGTGCAAGAAATATTCCGGGTATCTTGGATGCCATGGGCGACGCGATGGACGACGACCGGCTCACCGCCGTCGGTCTCTTCTTCGAGACCGCCGCCGGCCTTGAGTCCGCGTTGGGCCGCCAATTGGACAGCTACGGGCTGCCCCGCGTCTGGATGGAGGTGCTGCTGCGGGTATCGCGCTCGCCCGGCGGTCAGCTGCGCATGTCCGACCTCGCCGCTCAGGTGGCCCTGTCCCCCAGCGGGCTGACGCGAGCCGTCGACAAGATCGAAGAGGCGGGTCTCGTCCGCCGGGTGAGCTGCCCCACAGATCGCCGGGGGGCGTTCGTGCAGCTCACCGAGGTAGGCCGGGAACGTCTTGACGGGATCATCCCGGCCCACCTGACCCACGTGGAGGAAAGCTTTACCGGGCTGCTCTCCCCAACGGAACTGGCCCGTTTCATAGCCACGCTGCGCAAGCTGCGCGACCACCTCAACCCGGGAGCTGCCCAGCTCACCCCCGAGTGCCCTTCCTAGAACATCAGGCCGACTTCTGCTCCTCGAGGTGCCGCATGATCTCGGCGGCGTTGAAGCGGCGGTGCCCGCCCAGCGTGCGGATGGCGGAGATCTTCCCGGACTGCGCCCAGCGGGTGACGGTCTTTGGGTTGACCCGGAAAATCTCGGCAACCTCGTTGGGAGTCAGGAGGGCGGAGGGGTCGATGGTCGGCTCTTGCATGGGTGGGGATCCTTCCTCATCGGGGGGTACCGAGAGACTCCTGTCAGACACTCGCGGCATTCGTCTCATAACGGACAACGCCGGAAACGCCCGTTCATGACGCGGACCGTGAGAAAGTTTTCGGGAAGCCCGTAAGGGGCGTACGGGTCAGATGGACCGCGTCAGGTGGGCCAGTTGTCGAGTGTCTCGACGAACTGCTGGCGCACGCGGTCGACAAGATCCTCGACGTCGTCGGCCCCGAGCCCGTTGGTCGGGACCGGCGGAAGGACCACCACATCGACCGTGCCCGGGCGGGCGACCAGAGTTGCCCGCCACATGATCTCTCCGGCGTTCCGGACCACCACCGGCACGATCGGCACTTCGGCCTGGACGGCGATGTGGAAGGCGCCCTTCTTGAACGGACCCAGGGTGGGAGTGGCCGAGCGGGTGCCCTCCGGAGCGATCGCCAGCGAGATGCCCGACCGGAGCTTCTCCACGACTGGGGCCAGCGCGGCCCGGCTCTGCGAACGGTCGCTGCGGTCGATGTACGCCACGCCGGCCAGCGCCCCCAGCGGGGCGAAACGGGGGTCGTGGGCCAACTCCGCCTTGGCCACGGCGGTGAAGTCCCGCCGGAGGAGCCGGGCGATGACGATCACGTCGAAGCTCGACTGGTGATTGAAGACGAACACGGCCGGGCGGTGCGACCAGAGGTGCTCCTCCCCCGTCACCTTCAGATCGACGCCGGCCAGCCCGAGCGCCACTTCGGGGCCGGCAGTCGCCGCGAAGTTGAGCGCCTGCTGCCGGTTCCGATTGAGCAGACCGAGCCCGACCCCGACGCCGACCGTCGTGAAAATCCCGCCCAGGGCCGCAGCGGTGCGAACCATCGGGATGATCCCCGGCCGACCCCGCGCGTCGAAGCGGTGGATCGGCCAGCCCCGCTCGGCCGCCACCCGGGCCAGCCCCGAAGCCGGGTTGAGCGGCCGGGGCCGGCTGACGGTCTCGAGGAACTCGACGTCCTCGTCGCCGTTGGCATATCCGTAGCTCTCGAGCAGCTTGATGCCGTTCTCGGCGGAGAAGGCGGCCACGGCGTCGGCCTTGTTCCGGCCCCAGAGAATCGGCCCGTCGATCCGGCCGGTGAGGCGACCGTCATCCACCTCGACCTGCGTACACAGGATGTGACGGATCCCGAGGTCGTCGGCCAGTGGGCCGGCCTGGAACCGGGTGGCCGACGACGCAAGGGCCACGGTGTGGCCTTTCCGCTGGTGGGCCTTCACGATCGCCCGGGCCTCGGGGTAGACGGTGCCGGCGACGCGCTCCCGGAACAGGCGGCGACCCAGCTCGACCATCGTCTCCTCGCGGCGGCCCTTTGCCGCTTCGGCGGCGATTTCCATGAGCGCCGTGACGTCGCTCCCCCGCAGCTGCATGTCGAGGCCTGCCATCAGAGATCGGACCATCGTCTGGGGGTTGACCTTGCGGCGGCGGATGGCGTCGAGGACGAAGGCCTCGGCCGAATAGCCGGCGATCAGGGTGCCGTCGAAATCGAAGAAGGCGCCGATCTCGGGCCCCTCAGGGCCGGCCTCGATCTCGGCGAGCAGCGCAGCCAGTTCTTCCTTGGTGCTCATTCGGGGCCCTCCTCGGCGGTCGTGCGCTCCAAGGCGGCGCCGGCCAGGCGCCGCAGGCTGTCGATCCGGTCGACCACCTCCCGGAGCTCGGCAGCGAACGCGTCTCGCTTGCGGGCGATGTTGGCGGCGGCGTCGGGGTCGGGGCCAGGGTCGGCGAGCAAACCTCGACCGGCCGCCAGGGACAGGGCGTTTTTGAAGAGCTCCTTGGAGATGGACTCGCCGGAGTGGATCCGCTGCTGCAGCAGGTACTGGCGGCCGACCCCGATGCACTCGTCGAGGAACTGCTTCTCGTCGACCGGGCCGGCGGGGTGCGTGGTAAGCCGGTCGGCGACGACCATGTAGGCCTCGAGAAACGAGCTGAGGACCCGGTGGCCGAGCAGGAGCGGCAGCTCGGCCAGGCCGGTGGCGATGGCGGTGGGATCGGCCGCTTTCCGTTCCCAGTCGGGGTCGAGGATGGCGAGCTCCGCCCGGAGCTCCTCGGCGAACTCCGGCTTGGCGGCGAAGAAGAACTCGTACTTGAGCAGGTCACGCAGCCGCAGCGCCTCGGCCCAGGCGCGGGCGCCCAGGTCACTGTCCTTGGCGGCTCCCGCCGTCCCTGTCGGGGGGACACCCCCTATCCCCCGGGCCCCCGGGTGGCCGACCGACTGGCGGATCAAGTGCAGCAGCACCAGTTCGGTGATGGCCCGGGTAACGAAGAAGTGGATGATCCGGTTCCGAGAGTAGGCCGCCACGAGGTGCTGGTTCTCGCCGATGCCGTAAACGGGTTCGACGCCACCGGTGAAGCGGGTCACGATCTTCGTGCTGACGAGGGCGTCGAGAGCGGGGGCGAGGCCTCCCGGGGCGGCCAGGTCGATGGTTCCCGCCTGGGGCAGCTTGCGGACGGCCACATAGTCGAGCAGCGGATCGAGGACCGCGCGGATCTCGGCGGAGGTGAGAGCCCGGTCGCCGATCCCGAGGAGTGCCAGGGTCAGCAGCGCAGCGGGCGTGATGGGAGTCACCCGGTTAATGCGGTGGAGCACCTCGAAGGCGATCTTCTCCGTGGCGAGCTTCCGCTCCGTCCGGACCTGGCGAAGGGAGACGGGCTCGGCGAAGTTGATGTACGCCTTCCCGAGCCGCTGGCCCTGGGAGCGGATGTACTTGAGCATCCAGGCGAAGCTCTCGGCCTTCTTCTCGGCGCCGTGCTCCTCGGCGGCCATCGCCGCAACCTCCTGGAGCTGGTCGTAGGCGATCGAGACCGGCACGAGGAAGACGTCGTCGATGCCCCGTTCCCGGAAGGCCTCCACTAGATACGAGAGCACGCCAAGGCGAGGTGGGCGAAGCTTGCCGGTGCGGGACCGGCCGCCCTCGAGGTACCACTCGAGGTTGTAGCGCCGCTCCACGAGGTACCCCAGGTAGGCGCGCAGCGTCAGCTTGTAGACCGCGTCGTCCTTGATTGTGCGGCGGATAAAGACGATGCCACTGCGGCGCAGGACGGGCCCCATCGGCCAGAACGAGACGTTGATCCCGCCGAGGATGTGGTTGCAGGGCAGGCCGGCTGCGCCGAGGGCGCCCCTGAGGACGAACGGGTCGAGGTACGACTTGTGGCTTGGCAGGAAGACGAGGGCGTGACCGCTGTTGAGGGACCGCAGGCCGTCGAGGGCGTCGGAGTCGACTTCGATGTCGTAGGCGCGGGTAGCGAAGCGGGCCAGGCGGTCGACGGCGTCGAGGGCGAGTTGGCTCTGGACGGCGACCATCTCGCCGAGGGCTGTCGTGGCTTCCTGCTCGAGTTCGGCCCGGGGTCGTACGGTCTCGTCGGCCAGCCGCGCGAGCGCTGCCTGAAACTCGTGACTGGCGAAGATCTCGGCCACGACCTGTTCGGGGTCGCGGTCGGCGCCGCCGGCGGTGGCGCGGGCGGCGAAATCAGGATCGACCACGTCTCACACGCTATCCATGGAGTTGCACGCCGTAGAAGAGCGCCAGGAGCGCGCTCAGTCCGGACAGCGCTCCCCAAATGGCCAGCCCCCGTTTCGTGGCCGCCCGGGTATGAAGGGCAGCGCTGACGCCTGCGAGCGCCACGACCGTCAGCTTGGCGAAGAGCGTGGCGATCCACTCCGACGGCTGGTCGCCGACACGGGTCTCGCTCAGGTTCCAGAGGCCGGTGAGGAACAGGACGGCGAAGGCCGGCCAGGCGATGCGGTTGAACCGGCGGGCGACGGTGCGGGGAGCGTCGGGCCCAAGGGTTCGCAGGCCGGGCACGAGGCCAGCCAGCGTGACCTGGCCGCCGACCCATACGGTGGCCGCCAGGACATGCAGGAAAAGCCGGATCGTCTCGAGGTCGACGCGGAGCATGCGGCCAGGATGGCTGACCCGACTCCGGTGTCGGGAACCGGCCCAGGGCCTCCGGGGTCAGGCGGCGCGGACGCGGCGGAGGTGACAGACGAGCGGGCGGGAGGCCAGCCAGGCGTGCGGATCGATCTCGATCTGGACCTCGCCGTCGTCGTCGACCACGACACCGCTTTCGGCGAGCTCCGCTGGTGTGGCCTCGACCAGCCACTCGGCAAAGAGGGCGGCTGCCTGCTCGTCGAGGATGCGCAGCACCCGGGCGCGATCGACCGGCCCCATGAGAGCGAGGGGGATGACCTCGCCGCTGTCTTCCCGCCAGATCTCGACCTGCCCGAGGAGGTCGAGGACCCGGGGCGTCCACCCGCATTCGTGGCGTCGAAGCTTGTGGAGCCGGCGGACCAGGGGTTGAGCCTCGAGCCAGGCGAGGACCTCCGAGCGGGCGTAATGACCGGTCAGCGGGTCGGGGTCTCCCAGGCCGAACTCAGCCCGGACCCCGGGATCGGAGGCGCCGAGCAGCAGGTCGTTGACCCACTCGGCGTAGAGGACGGGGGCGACGCGCTCCAGCAGGTTCAGGACGGCGGCCCGGTGCTCGGACGGCATCTCTTCGAGCGCGAACTCGCCGCCGTCAACAGTGCGCCACACCTCGTCCTGCGTCAGCAGGGGGATGTAGGTCTCGCCGAGGATCCCCACCGTCAGCACCTCCCGAGCGGCTCACGAGGGTGAAACGGGCTTAAGACCGGGATATGACGGGATCAAAGGGACTTCTGGGAAGAGTTCGCTTACATTTCCGGGCCTTGCAGGGCCCGGCGGATCTCCCGCTTGACGATCTTTCCCGCCTCTGACCTGGGCAGTTCGACCTGGAACCGAAATTCCCGGGGGCACTTGAAGTGGGCCAGGTGCTCCCGGCAGTAGGCAAGGAGGGTCTCGGCTAGCGCGGGGTCGCCTGCGCGACCTCCGGCCGGGACCACGACGGCCACCGCCCGCTGGCCGAGGTCGTCGTCGTCCACGCCGACGACGGCGACGTCGTCCACAGCCGGATGGTCGAGGAGGACGTTCTCCGCCTCCCGGGGATAGATGTTGACGCCCCCGCTGATGATCAGGTCGCCGTCGCGGTCGGTCAGGTAGAGGTAGCCCTCGTCGTCGAGCCAGCCGACGTCGCCTACGGTGAAGCGGGTGCCGGTTTCGTCGTACGCGGCGGCCGTCTTCTCCGGGTCGCCGAGGTAGCAAAATCGATTCGGCTCCGGCGGGGCGTCGAAGAAGATCCGTCCGACGGTGCCGGGCGGGCAGGGCTCGCCCCGGTCGTCGAGGACCCAGACCTGGCCACCCCGCCAGTGCCGCCCGACGGATCCCGGCCGTTCGAGCCACTGCGGGCTGGTGATCATCGTGCGGCCGCCCTCGCTGGCGCTGTAGTACTCGACCAGGATCGGGCCCCACCAGCCGATCATCTGCCGTTTCACGCCGACCGGGCACGGGGCGGCGGCGTGGAGTGCCAGCCGGTGCCGTGGGGCGTTCAACGCCTTCCTGAGGTCGTCGGGGAGAGCCAGGAGCCGGGAGAACATCGTGGGCACCCACTGGCTCGTGGTGATCTCCTCCTCGACCAGGATCCGCAGGGCGGCGGCCGCATCGAAGCGGGACATAACGACGGCCGTGGCGCCGATGCGCTGCTGGGCGGTGGTGAAGGCGAACGGGGCGCTGTGGTACAGCGGACCGGTCGAGAGGTAGCGATCCTCTTCGACGAGCCCAAACCCGCCGGCGATCTCGGAACCGAGGGTGGGCCCTTCACCGGGCCCGAACCCCGGCAGGGGGCGGAGGATCCCTTTGGGTCGGCCGGTCGTGCCCGAGGAGTACAGGAGCACCTGGCCCTCTTCAGCGGCGGCGACGGGATCGGCGGCTTCGTCCGCCAGGGCGGCATCGAATGTTTCGCCCACCGTCAGCGTGAGGCGAAGACCGGGAAGGCCGGTGGCCGCGTCGGCCCAGGTGGCGCCGCCCGCCTCCGAGCCGATCAGAGCGCTGACCGTTGCGTCCTCGAGCATGTAACGGATCTCGGCGGCCAGCAGGTGCCGGTTGACGGGGACGACGTAGAGACCTGTCCGCATGGCAGCCCAGAAGACCGTGAAGACGGCCGGTTCGTTGCCGAGGACGAAGGCAATCCGGTCGCCGCGGCGGAGTCCGGCCCGGCGCAGCGCCCGGGCGAGGCGGTTGGCGGCACCGTTGAGGGCACCGTAGGTGATGCGTTCGGGCGACCCGGTGGAATCGGGGTCGACGATCACCACCGCCTCGGCATCGGGCCGGACGGCGGCCCACGAGCCGAGGTCGGTCCGCTGCGCCATTACGAACCGCACCCGCGCCGCGGCATCGCGGTCCTAAGGACCGGTGTCCTGCAGCAGGTCGCGCGGGAGGCCCGACAGCCGGAAGCCCAGGCCGGGTTGGAGGAGGTCGTCGGCGGCCACGAGGGCGCGCCGGGCGACGGACATCAGCCGGTTGCGGGCCTCACCTTCGGGCAGCTGCACCGCAGCTTGACCGAGGCGGGCCGCCTCGGCGTTGGTCAGCAGGCCGAGACCGACGACGGCGGCCCGCTCCCGGTCACCCTTCGGATCGGGCCCGGCCATGAGGTCACGGGTCTTGGTTTCGTAGGTGGCGGCCAGTTCGCCGAGTCTGGCGGGGTCGGCGGCATCGAGGGCCCGGGCCACGTCGGGAGGCTGCGGGAATCCCGCCTTCTTCACGCGACTCTCCCAGTTCTTCTTCGACTGCTCCTCCCGGCACGGTTCCGGGACGTCTTTGCCACATGTCGCTTCCCGAACCGGGGGTGTGCTGGCAGCCGGCCCCGGCTCGGGGGCCAGTGGCGGCCCGGCGGCCATTCCCTCGGCCACCCAGTCGGGCACCTCGGTCGGCGGACGGATCTCGACGTCCTGGCTCGTCGGTGCGTAGAAGGTCGG
>JAICGL010000168.1 GCA_025923175.1 Acidimicrobiia bacterium | reverse complement strand
ATCCCGAAGATCGTCGAGGGCCGTATCGGAGGCTTCTTCAAGGAGAACTGCCTCCTCGAGCAGGGCTTCGTGCGGGATCCGAAGGTGACCGTCGGCTCCCTGATCTCCGGTCTCGGGGGCGACGCCAAGGTCAGCCGCTTCGTCCGCATCAAAGTCGGCGAAGAGTAGAAGGGAGCGTCATGCCTGAGAGTCGATGGGGGAGAGTGCTGCTCAAACTCTCCGGCGAGGCGTTCGCCGACTCCTCCATCGGCTCGGGCATCGACGCGGTTGTGGTCAAGCGACTCGCCGAGGAAGTGGCCGAGGCCGTCGAGGCCCTCAACGTCGAGATCGCCATCGTGGTCGGCGGCGGCAACATCTTCCGGGGCCTGAAGGGCGCCTCCCGGGGAATGGACCGGCCGACTGCCGACAACATGGGCATGCTGGCCACGGTCATCAACGCCCTGGCCCTCCAGGACGCCCTCGAGGACATCGGGCAGCCCACCCGGGTGCAGACGGCCATCCACATGTCGCAGGTCGCCGAGCCCTACATCCGCCGCCGGGCCACCCGGCATCTGGAGAAGGGCCGGGTCGTGATCTTCGCCGCCGGCACCGGGAACCCGTACTTCACCACCGACACGACCGCCGCCCTCCGCGCCGCCGAGATCGGCGCCGGCATGATCCTCAAAGGGACGCACTCCGGGGTCGACGGCGTGTACACCGCAGACCCCAGGACCAACCCCGACGCGGTGAAGTACGACAAGATCACCTACATCGATGTGATCAACCAGGGTCTCAAGATCATGGACTCGACGGCCATCACCTTCTGCCGGGACAACAAACTCCCGATCGTCGTGTTCGACGTGCTCAAGCCCGGCAACATCCACCGGGTCCTGGTCGGCGAGCAGATCGGAACGCTGGTCGACTAGGTACAGTTGGCGCCACGGCGTCGATTGCGAAGGAGGACGGGTGGGGATCCAGGACGACGTCCTCGCAGAGAGCAAGGACAGGATGGCGAAGGCCGTCGCCCACCTCCAGGGTGAGTTCGGCTCCATCCGGACGGGCCGGGCCAGCCCGGTGTTCGTCGAGAAGATGCGGGTCGACTACTACGGCTCTGAGGTGCCGCTCCAGCAACTGGCCGGTTTCTCCGTGCCCGAGCCGCGGCTGCTGGTGATCTCGCCGTACGACAAGAACGCCATCAAGGCCATCGAGAAGACGATCCAGGCCTCCGACCTCGGCATCACCCCGAGCAACGACGGCGCCGTCATCCGACTGGCCTTCCCTCAGCTGACGGCCGAGCGCCGCAAGGAACTCGTGAAGGTCGTCAAGCACCGGGCCGAGGAGGCGCGCGTCGCCGTCCGCAACCTGCGCCGGACCGCCCGTCACGATCTCGAGGCCTTCCAGAAGGAAGGCGAGCTGAGCGAGGACGACCTCGATCGCGCCGAGAAGGAGCTCGAGAAGATCACCCACGAGTACGTGGCGGAGATCGACAACCTCGCAGCCCACAAAGAGAAGGAAATGCTCGAGGTCTGACCACGCGCGGGGGTCCACCGACCGCGAAGACCCTGGCAGTACGCTTCCCCAGTTAGCTTCCGAAGGGGCCTCACAGGGGGTGGGCGTGGTCGACCGGCACGACGACGAACTCGCGGAGCGACGGGCCTCGGCACGGCCCAAGCGTCAGCGGGCTGCCGGTGGAGGAGCACTGCCCCTCCAGTGGGCCGACCCGCCCGACGAGCCGGTCGTCGATGAAGAGCTGGGCGAGGAGGCGGACAGCGATGTTGCGCCTGGTGGACCGGTGGCGGAAGACGACGACACGGACGACAGCGAGGCTGTGGGTGACACCATCGACCTCACCGGCCGGGTGCAGCGAGGCCGAGGGGACGACCTCGAAGTCTGGACCGATGTGCTGCGCCGCCGACCGGCCGAAGCCGCTCGGCTCACCGGGCATCCCTCTGCGGCCGGCGAGCGGATCGCGGCGGCTACCGCCCGGCGCCGCCAAGCGGCCCCACCCGCCGGCGCCGACGCTGCGTCCGACCAGCCTGGCGGCAACGCGACCACCCCGGAACCTCCTGTGAGCCGGCTCCGTCCGGTGCCCCCGGAGCCAGAAGAACCGTCGAAGGGAAAGGGCTTCGGGTCCGAGCTCGCCACCCGGGTCGTCACCGGCGTCGCCATGGCCGCCGGCGGGCTGCTGGTCCTCAACTCCGGCCCCGGCCCGGCCTCGGTGCTCGTCAGCATCATCGTGTCGCTCGGCGTGATCGAGTTGTGCGGGGCGCTGCGCACCCAGGGGTACCGCCCGGCCGGGCTCATCGCCCTCCTCGGGTCGGTCGCCCTCGTGCTCGGCGCCTACCACGGCGGCGAGTCGGCCTTCGCGGCCGTGACCGCCCTCGTCGTCCCGGTCACCTTGCTCTGGTACCTGGCCGGCGTGAGCAAGGCCCGGCCCGCCCCCGGCGTGGCGTCGACCTTCCTGGTCTTCGGCTACGTCGGGATCATGGGGGGCTTCGCCGGGCTGATCCTGGCGCAGCCCGACGGCATCGGCCTCCTGCTCGGCGTGGTGCTGTGCTGTGTCGGCTACGACATCGGCGGCTACCTGGCCGGGTCCCGGTTCGGACGCCGGCACATCGCCCCGTCGATCTCGCCCAACAAGACGGCCGAGGGGCTCCTTGCCGGGATGGCGGCGTCGGTTGTGATCGGCTTCGTCCTGGTCGGCAGCATCAGCCCCTGGGGACGCTTCGACGCCCTCGCCCTCGGCGTGGTGGTGGCCGTCCTCGCTCCGCTCGGGGACCTGTGCGAGTCGCTCATCAAGCGCGACCTCGGCGTGAAGGACCTGGGCGGCATCCTCCCGGGCCATGGCGGCGTCTTCGACCGCTTCGACGCCATGCTCTTCTCGCTGCCGGCCGTCTATTACCTGATCAAGCTCCTCGACGTGGTGTGACGTTTCGCCCCGGCATCCGGGCCGGGGTCAGAAGATCTGCAGGGCGGCCACCGAGACGATCGCAGAGCGAGCCGGGCAGGTGCCGAGCGAGCCGAGGAACGGGCCGTTGGAGAAGCTGAAGACGCCCCCGTCCTCGGCGACGATCAGGTAACCGTCGCCGTAGGGGACCATGCCCGACACCGGCCGGTTCAGCTTCATCCCACCGAGCGACCCCCGGAACGGCGCCCCGAAGGCGAAAATCCCGCCGTCGGAGGCGACGAGCCAGTACCCGCCCGCCGGGCCGGGGACGAGGGACTGCACCGGAGCATTCAGCTTGCTACCGCCCATCGAGCCCAGGAACTGGGCGTTGCCGAAGGCGAAGATGCCGCCGTCCGAGCCGACCATGTAGTAGCCGCCGCCGTTCGGGGTGGCGATCGAGTCGAGCACAGGCCCGGCGAGCGACAGGGTGTGTACGTCCCCGAGGAATGGGGCGTCCCCGAAGGGAATCACCCGGCCGCGGGTGGTGAAGACCCAGTAACCGGCGCCGGAAGGCGTGGGGGACAGGCTCACGGCCTTCTCACCCGAGTCGAGCGAAGCCGGGTTGACGCTGCCCAGCGAGCGGGCGTCGCCGAATGGCACGACCTTCCCGGCCGAGTCGACCACCCAGTAGCCGTTACCGCTCGGTGTGGGCGCCAGATCGACGGCGCCGTCCGGTTTCACCAGCGGGGTGGCATCGCCGTGGTGGCGGGCGTCGCCGAAGCGGTAGACGGTCCCGTCAGCCGAGACCATCCAGTAGCCGGCGTGCGCCCCGGGCGACAGCGGCGGGGCGGGGGTCGGCGGCGGCGTGGTCAGGACGAGGGCGTTGACGTTGCCCCGCTCCTTGTTGTTGTCGTTGGAGGGGCGGTTGGTCACCCCGCCGTCGACGACGAACGTGGTGCCGCCGCCCCCGTCGAAGTTCATGCCGTCGGTCGCGCCGAGCCCTCGCAGGAAGTCGGCTGCTTCCCCCAGGGTGAAGCCCTTGGAGGTGGTCTGGCGGCCGTCGACGGCGACGATGAAGATGTCGCCGGCCGGGTTCCAGCCGACGAAGGTGCGGGGTTCCCGGCTGGTGGCGAAGTCGTCGACGGGGAAGACGTTGCGGCCGCCCGCCAGCAGCATCGGAGCGCCGCCGATGCTCTCCTTGGGATCCACCGGGCTGTCGAAGCGCAGGGTGATGGCCTTCCGCAGCGTCCCGGCCTTGATCTTGTTGCCAAGGTCCTTCAAGGCGGTTTCGGCCGTGCCATTGGCCGACAAGACGGCCCCGCCCGGCGGGATCGAGCTGTTGCCGCCCGAAAGCGCGCTGAAGGTGAGGGTGACGGACCGGCCGATCCTCCCCAGCGTCTCGGTGGCGGTGACGGCGATCTCGCTGGCCGACGTCGAGGTGGCGGTCTTCGCTCCCCAGTCAGGGGTGTAGAGCACGAGCTGGTTCGACTTCGGTGTGGCGTTGACGGCCGAGATGCCGAGCGTCCGGCCGTCGCTGGCTTTAATGGAACCGGACCAGGGCAGGGGGGCGCCCATCAGCTGGCCGGACTGGGTGAGGGTCACCTGGGGCCGGCCCGGTTCGGGTGAGCGCAGGATCCGTCCGTCGAGGATGAACCCGCCGAGCATCTCGTTCGTCGAGTTGTTGTGGAAATCGGCGTTGACGCCGAGGATGCAGGCGATGCCGCGGCACTGGGCGCTGACGGTCTGAAGGGTCTCACCGCCGTGAGGGACCCGGTTGTTGCTGGTGACCCCCCGGAAGCGGACGGGGGCGCCGGGAGCGATATGGCCGACATAGGCCATGGCGGGCGAATTGGCCCGGCTCACCACCTTGTATTCGACGCCCTGCGCGACGCTGTTGCACGTCCGGGAGGTGAACCCGGGCGGTGTTGTAGTTGCGGATCCTGCCGTTGGAGCCGACACGTTCGTCGCGGAGAACGAGAGCATGGCGAGCACCAGCAGCAGAGGGCCCAGTCTGCGCACACATGTCCGTTCGATTCTCGGGCCAAGAAGTCCTTTTCCTCTCGCCATGGCCTACCTTGGAGAGGTGTCCACCACCGATCCCGTCCGCCTGGCTGTCCTTGGCTCGACCGGGTCTGTCGGTACGCAGGCACTCGACGTCGTGCGGGCCAATCCCGGCGTCTATGAGGTCGTGGCTTTGGCCGCCGGCCGCAACGAGAAGCTCCTCGCCGAGCAGGCGGCGGAGTTCGGCGTCTCCGAGCTGAGGGCCCGCTGCGCGGCCGACGACCCGTCCGTGCTGGCCGGGCTGGCGGAACTGCCCGAGGTCGACATCGTCCTCAACGCCGTCGTCGGCTTCGCTGGGCTGCCAGCCACCGTCGCCGCGCTCGAAGCCGGCAAGCGTCTGGCTCTGGCCAATAAGGAGAGCCTCATCGCAGCCGGGCCGGTCGTGGCCGCGGCCCGGGCCAGCGGGGGCGGCGAGATCGTGCCCGTCGACTCGGAGCACTCGGCCGTCTACCAGGCGCTCCAGGCCGGTCCGAGAGAGTCCATCCGGCGGATCCTGCTCACCGCCAGCGGCGGCCCGTTCCGGGGCAAGTCGCGCAGCGAGCTGGAGCGGGTGACCGTGGCCGACGCTCTCGCCCATCCGACATGGTCGATGGGTCCGAAGATCACCGTCGACAGCTCGACGCTCATGAACAAGGGCCTCGAGGTGATCGAGGCCCGGGAGCTGTTCGACGTGGAGTTGACGAGGATTGAGGTTGTAGTGCACCCCCAGTCGGTGATCCACGGCATGGTCGAGTTCACCGACGGGTCAACGATCGCCCAGCTCTCGATGCCCGACATGCGCCTGCCCATCGGGTACGCCCTGGCCGCTCCGGGGCGGGTGGCCCAGCCCGTCGGGGTGATCGACTGGGCCCGGCTCGGGACCCTGACGTTTGAATCCCCCGACCTGGAGGCCTTCCCGTGCCTGGGCCTGGCCTACCGGGCTGCCCTCGAAGGCGGCGACGCCCCAGCCACGCTGAACGCCGCCAACGAAGTTGCAGTGGCGGCTTTCTTGGAAGGCCGCCTGCCGTGGCGAGGGATCGCAGATGTGGTTGCTGAGGTTCTCGACGGGCACCGCTTCGGGAACGTCAAGACCATCGAGGACGTTGTCGAATCCGATGGCCAGGCGCGCCGAACGGCCGCCGCGGCCGTGGACCGGAGGAACGCCGCGTGAGAGGTACCACCCCAGAGGAACAGATCGAGAGCGAACGGGCCGCCAAGCTGCGACCCCAGGACACGGCCGAGGGTCGCCGGGCTGCCCTCACGGTCCTCGTGCTCGTGGCCGGGACGATCCTGCTGGCCTTCGTCCGACCGCGGATGGCCGGCACCATCGCCGTGTTCGCCGCCATCATCCTGATGATCATGCTCCACGAGCTCGGCCACTTCGTCATGGCCAAGCGTGCCGGCATGAAGGTCACGGAGTTCTTCCTCGGTTTCGGCCCGCGGGTGTGGTCGATCCGCCGTGGTGAGACCGAGTACGGCGTCAAGGCCATCCCGGCCGGTGGCTACGTCCGCATCATCGGCATGAGCAGTGCCGAAGAGGTTGACCCGGCCGACGAAGAGCGCACCTACCGCGCCAAGCCCTACCGGCACCGGCTCGGCGTGGCGGTGGCCGGCTCGACCATGCACTTCATCATCGCCGCCGTCCTGCTCTTCATCGTGCTGGCGGCGGTGGGCACACCCAGCCGCCCGGCGGTCGTCGCCCAGATCGTCCCCGATTCGCCCGCTCAGAACAGTGATTTCCGCGTCGGTGACCGGATCGTGGCCGTCAACGGAAACCCGGTGAAGGACTGGGACGATGTTCCCGGATACGTGGAGGCCCACGGCGAGTCGGACCTGGTTTTCACCGTGGTCCGTGAGGGCACCGGCGAGCGACTGAACGTCAACCTCCGCCCGAAGAAGGTCGTAGGCGAGGACGGCCGGGAGGTGCCCAGGGTCGGGATCGGCGCCTCCAACAAGCTCGACTACAACACCGTCCCGGTGCCCACCGCGATCGGTCGAACCGTGACCGACATGCCGAAGTTCATGTGGGAGACCCTCAAGGCGCTCGGCGGCATCTTCTCCCCGAACGGCCTCGAGAACTACTCGGAGCTGCTCCAGGGCAAGGAGAATGCCAATCAGAACAACCGACTGATGTCCCCGGTCGGAGTGGCCAAGGTCGCGGGCGACGCCGTGGAGAGCGGGTGGTTCTTCGTCCTGATGCTGCTGTTCTCGATCAACATCTTCGTGGGCATCTTCAACTTGGTTCCGCTGCTCCCGCTCGACGGCGGGCACGTCGCCATCGCCACCTACGAGAAGATCGCCTCGAAGATCAAGGGTCGACGGGTCCAGGTCGACGTCGCCCGGCTCATGCCGATCACCGCCGCCGTGCTGGCTGTCCTGGTGATCATGGGGCTGACGGCCCTGTATCTCGACATCGTCCGCCCGGTTTCGTAGTTCTCCGCAGCATCTCCGCAGGCTCCAGACGGGACCTTCGCGGTCGGCGCCCTACGCTGGTGGACGATGATCCAACGTCGCCTCACCCGCCAGATCCACGTCGGCTCGGTTGCGGTCGGTGGCGGCGCGCCCGTCACCGTCCAGTCGATGACGACGACGAAGACGGCCGATGTCGAGGGGACCCTGGCCCAGATCTACGCCCTGTCGGGCGCCGGAGCCGACATCGTCCGTTGCACGTGCAACGAGGAGGAGGCGGCCGAAGGCCTGGCCCAGATCGTGCCCCGCTCGCCCGTCCCCCTTATCGCCGACATCCACTTCCAGTACAAGCTGGCGCTGGCTGCCATGGAGGCCGGCGTGGCCGGCCTGCGGCTCAACCCCGGGAACATCCGCAAGGCCGACCACATCCGCACCGTGGCCCGTGAGGCGAAGGACCGGGGCCTTTCGATCCGCATCGGCGTCAACGCCGGCAGCCTCGACCCGGCGCTCTACGAGAAGTTCGGTGGCGCCACCCCCGAGGCGCTGGTGGCCAGCGCGACCCACGAGCTGGCGCTGTTCGAAGAGGTCGGCTTCTCCGACGTGAAAATCTCCGTGAAGGCGTCGTCGGTGCCGCTCATGATCGACGCCTACCGGCTCCTGGCCGACACCGTCGACCATCCGCTGCATCTCGGCGTCACCGAAGCGGGCCCGCCCCCGCAGGGGCTCATCAAGTCGGTGGCCGGCATCGGCACCCTGCTGGCCGAAGGCATCGGCGACACGATCCGGTTCTCGCTCACCGCCGACCCGGTGGAGGAGGCGCAGGCGGGGCGCAAGCTGCTCGAGATCCTCGGCCTGCGGGAGCGCAAAGGCCTGGACCTGAT
>JAICGL010000167.1 GCA_025923175.1 Acidimicrobiia bacterium | reverse complement strand
TCTTCATCGACGATCTTCACTGGGCGGACAGCCCATCCCTGACTCTCCTCGGCTACCTAATCCCGACTGTGGCCGCTTCCCGCATCGCCCTCGTCGGCACCTACCGCCCGGAGGGAATGCTCGAGAACAAGGGGCTACGGCAGTTCGTCACCAACGCCCGCCGGTCCGGGACGGTGTCCGAGTGCACTCTTCGGGGCCTCGATCCCGACGGCGTCGCCGAACTGGCTGCCGGCCTGCTTGGCGACGTCGCGCCCCAGGCAGTGCTGCAGCTGTCGACCCGAGCGGCGGGAACCCCTCTGTTTGTTGAAGCGTTGATCCGGGGTCTCCTGGACGCCGGATCGCTGGTCCGTTCCGACGGAGGATGGGTTCTGACCGGCGACCATCCAACAACGCTGCCTCAGACCGTCCACGACCTGATCATCGACCGGCTCGACCTTCTCACCCTTGACGAACGAGCCACCGTCGAGATGATCGCCCACGGCGCTCAGGGCCTACCCCACGATCTGCTGGAGCGAGCCGGCACACTCGACTCCGACGAGCTGCTCGCCATGGTTCGCCGCCTGGTGGAAACCGGCCTCATCGTCCAGGACGACGAAGGGCCCGAGGTTATTTACCGCCTGGCCCACCCCCTCATCCAGGAAGTGGCTGCCGCCGAGCTCCCAGCCGTGGCCGGCCGTCGCCTCCATGCCCGGCTGGTCGAGGCCGTCGAAGAGCTCCGGCCCAAAGACCTTGACCGGCTGGCCTACCACTACTGGCGGGCCGGGAACGAAGTCGATCGCCAGCGGGCATTGGCGGTGCTGTTGGAGGCCGCAGAGCGCGCCCGCAGCCTGGCCGCCCACGACGAGGCGGCTCGCCATTTCGGCGCCGCCCTACCGCTCATCCGCGATGGACAGCGCCCAGAGCTCCTGGCTCATGTGCTGGAGCAACTCGGAGGGTCGTGGGAACCACTCGGCGAAACGGCGGCGGCGATCGAGGTGTGGGAGGAAGGTGTGCGCGAACTGGAACGGCGAGGGGACCGGCATGGCGTGGCCCGACTCCGCCGCCGGCTCGCCTTTGCCGCCCAGGCCACGGGCGACATTGCGGGTGTACGCCGGCACATCGCTGCTGGGATCGACGCCCTTCAGGGGATGCCGGTGTCAGACGAGATGTTTCAACTGCATGCCGCCAGGATGATCGTCGACCCGCCGTTGGGCGACCTGGAACGAATCAAGAAGGGCGCTGCCGAAATCGTTCAGCTGGCGGAACAGGTCGGTACACCACAGGCCAGGATGGAAGGCCTACTGAGCGGGGTGATGGTGTCGTACATCGGTGGCGAGAGGGCCATCGACCTGCGAATCGCTAGAGCTAACGGAAAGGAAGGGCTCCGAATCGCTGAAGAGGAGGGCGAGTGGCTGCTCGTGCGGCGCGCCCACCGTGAACTCGGCTGGCTCGCCTTGTATGACTACAGCCACGCCGTGATGCAGGTCCATGCTCAGGCGCAGATCGACGTCAACCGCCGACTGGGCGACATCGCCAACCAACCGGCCGCCCTCCTCCAGTTAGCGTATGCCGCGCTCCTCAGCGGTGACTTCGACGAAAGTCTCAGGGTGGGCGAAGAAGCCGCGGCCGACGCCCGCCGATACGACCGGCCAAGAGCTCTGGCGATGTGCCTCGGCCAGATGGCCATCGTGCGGGCCTACCGGGGGGAACTCGACGCGGCAGTCGAGCATCTCGCTGAGGCCGCCCAGGTGTTTCCCCAGTTGTGGACCGATCCGCGCGGTCGGTACGTCATTGGCTGGCCACAAGCTGCTGTCGCCTTCGAACGAGGTGACCTGGCCGGGGTGCACCAGGCTGCCGAAGGGATCGGAATGCCAGCGACTCGTATTCTCGTCGGGACGGCGCATCTCCTCGGCGGAGACATTGAGAGGGCATCGGCCATGCATGCTCTCCTCGCGGCCGATGAGCCATCTGGCTCCTGCCCTGCGGCCTTCGCTGACAGGCTTCAGGGACTGATCGAGCGCGCCACGAACGAACCCGACGCAGCGCGCGAACACCTTGAGAGGTCAGCGGCCGTGTTCGAGACGCTGGATCTTCCCTTCGAGACCGCCGTCTCCCGCCTTCACGCTGCTACGGAGGACAACGTCCGGAAGGCACTGGCGACGTTCGAGGCCCTGGGGGCCGCCCGCTACGCCGAAAAGGCCCGCCGGACGCTCCGTAGTCTCGGGGTCCGCCTGCCGTCGCCCCGCAGCGGCCGGTCGGCAGCCGGACCGCTCAGCCGCCGGGAGATGGAGGTCGCCCGTCTCGTTGCCGAAGGGCTCACCAACGCCGAGATCGCCGAGCGGCTCGTGCTGTCGGTCCGCACCGTCGAGAGCCACCTTGACCACGTGTACTCCCGGCTCGGGATCTCGTCCAGGGCGGCGCTCGCTCGCTGGGTGACGGCCGGTCAAGCCGCCTCCGCTCAGTAGCGCCGGGCGGAAAAGTTCCGTAGTTCCCCGGATGACCCAATGCCCGCCTCCCCGCACACTGGCGGGGAGAGCCGAGCCTAGGAGGACGACCGTGGATACCGGCACCCTTCCCGACACCATCCCCGTCCCGATTGAGGTTCCCGCCGGGTACTGGCGCCGGGAACGTACCCACTGTCCCCGGCCGATCTCTCCGTTCTTCCGGGGTGCGGTCGACGTCGTCACCCAGACCTTCGGCTACGGGTTCTCCAAGCTTGGAGCGCTCGCCGACACCCTCGAGTATCGGGAGATCGGAGGGTGGGTCTACTCCCGCATGGTCCCACCCGGAGGGATGGAGGATCAGCCTCCGACGGCGGAACTGCTTCAGACCCGGGTTGAGCTGGCCCTCGAGACGGTCCGGTCAGGGCGGGTCTTCGACTACATCGACGAGTGGCCACAAAGGCGGTCGGAGTACATCGCCGGAGTCAAGCGACTTCGCGACGTCGACCTGATGGAGCTCGACGATCAGGGGCTGATTGACCACTTCGGCGCTGTCATGGAGTTCTCGATCGGGGCCTTCAACTTCCACTTCTTGTTCCACTGCATCGGTGCCCTTGTGCTGGCCGACCTCGCTTTCACGTGCCGCGACCTTCTGGGCTGGGACGACGCCAACACGCTGGCCCTGCTGGCGGGCCTCTCGACAGCCTCCAGCGAACCGGCCCGCGTGGTGGCCGGCCTGACCGCGATCGCCGCCGAGCGAGCCGCCGTCCGGCACTTCGTCGAGAGGGGCGAGACCGACGCGTCGCAGCTGTGGGACATCGACCCGGACTTCGCCTCCCGCTTCGAGGCCTATCAGGAACAGTTTGGCTTCCGCTCGATCCGCTACGAAGTGGCCGACCCCTCCATACAGGAGACACCCTCGCTCACGCTCCGTCTCATCGCCGACCAACTGCGGTGCGGCTTTGACCCCGCCGCCCGGGCAGCTGAAGTCGATCGGCGACGGGAGGAGCGCCGGGCCGAGGCCCGGGCTCAACTCGCGGACCGACCCGACGCTGATCGAGCCCGCTTCGAACGGACGCTCGACCGGGCCCATCGGTGGTACCCAGCCCGGGAGGACTACGCCCCGATGACCTTCAGCGAGCAGCTGGCACTCATCCGGAGGGTGGCCCTCGACCTGGGCCGTAGGCTGGCGGAAAGCTCGCTCATCGACGACCCGGACGACGTCTTCTTCCTCGAGGGCGAGGAAGCCTGGGGCGCCCTTGCTGTACGAGCCACTGCAACCGCCCCGGACTGTCGAGACCTTGTCCGGCGCCGCCGGGCCGAGCGCGCTTGGGTCGAGGCCCATCCCGGCCCGGACGCCTATGGCGAACCCCGCCCGCTGCCCGGTCTCGACCAGCTTCCGGCGGATGCGCGGTTCGTCACCGACGCACTGATCTGGCTCTTCGAGCGGGCCGGACACTATGTCAAGAGCGCCAGCCCCCAGCCGCCCGGGCCCCGACTGACCGGCACCCCTGCCGCAGCAGGGAGCTACACCGGACCCGTCCGTTTGCTGATGAGCGAAGCCGACTTCGAAAAGCTGCAACCCGGTGACGTGCTCGTGTGCCCCATCACCTCCCCCGTTTGGTCGGTGCTCTTCCCCAACGTCGGTGCGCTGGTGACCGACGCTGGAAGTGTGCTTTCGCACTCGGCGATCATCTCCCGGGAGTTCCTCATTCCCGCCGTCGTCGCCACAGGAAACGCCACATCGCTACTCCGAGACGGCCAGATCGTGACGGTCGATGGGAACAGCGGCTCAGTCGAGGTGCTGGGATGATCCCTGCCCCGACGGCCGCCCCCGTTCTCCAACCCGAACAGCTCTCCTTTCTCTTCGAGGCCCGGGCCGCCAGTGCGGTACTCGCGGCGTGCCTCGACCTGGGCGTATTCGATCGACTGGACAAGGGTCCGGTCGACCCCGTCACGCTCGCCCGGGACTGCGGCATCCGCGAGGAGACCGCACCCGCCCTTCTCAGCGCCCTCACCAGCCTCGGGTTGGCGGAAACTGATCAACGCGGCGGTTTCGTCGGTGTCACGGCCGACCTGAAGTGGTTCCTCGAACTCCTTCGACGCTACGACTCCTTCACCGATGGGTTGCGGCACCGTCCCGAAGTCTCGGTTGATGCACCTCCCGGGGCCGACGTCGCCTTCGGCAGGACCGTCGGGCCACTGGCCTCGGTCTGCAAGCCGGCGATCGGTGAGGCCACCAAGCAATTGACCGGGTCGGGCGCAAGGGTCCTGGACCTCGGCGCCGGGGCGGCCCCCTGGAGTCTGGCGCTGGCCGAGGCAGACCCGCAGGTGACGGTGACCGCTGTCGATCTTCCGGCGGTACTTCCGGTAACCCGCCAAGCCGTGGCGGCGGCGGGACGGGAGGGTCAGTTCCACCTCGTCGAGAACGACATCTTCCGGGTCGCTCTAGACGACGACGCGTTCGATCTCGTGATCCTCGGAAACATCTGCCATCTCTTCGACGAATCGACCAACCGCCGCCTCCTGAGACGGGTCGCCAACTGGGTCGCTCCGAGCGGAACCGTGGCAATCATCGACTTCGTTCCCAATGAGCGCCGGGACGGGCCCCGACTCGTCACGTTGTTCGGCGCCGAGCTCGTAGGGCGGGTGCCAAGCGGGCAGCTGTATCCCTTCAGCTCCTACGCCGGCTGGTTACGGGAGTCCGGCTTCGAACGCATCGATCGCACTGAACTCTCAGCCAACCCGCCCATCACACTCGTACGAGCCCGTCTCGCCTGATGGAACCAGCCCAGTTTCTCGCGGCCGCCCGCGACGGTTTCGCCGCGATGGGCGAGCGGTACGCCCAGCTGGTGGAGAACGTATCCCAAACGTCGATTGCGATTCCGGGCTCGGAGTGGACAGTGCGGGATGCGGCCGCCCACCTGGCCGGCAGCAACCACCGCGTGGCTGTCCTAGCCGGGGGCGCCGCTTCCACCGTCCCAACGGTAGAGAAGCAGTTCCTCGACGCGCGCGCCCGGAAGCTCGTTGCCGAAATTCCCGAGACTGACGGTAAGAAGCTGGCCGACCAGATCCGAGAGGGCCTCGAGCGCGTGATGACCGTGACCGCCATCCTCCCAGGGGATCAGCCCATCTCCTTTCACGGCGGGATTCGGCTGAATCTCGCGGAGCTCGTTTCTCTCTACGTGGGCGAGTACCTCCTGCATGGATACGACATCGCCGCCGCCGTAGGGGCGCCCTGGTCGATCGATCCGGGTTACGCGGCACTGGGTGTGCACGGCTTCCGGCCGTGCTACTCGGCAATCTTCAACCCGACTACCGCCGGCGAACTCGACGCGATCTACAGCCTCGACACAGCCGGCACCGACCCATTCTTCGTACGGATCACCAATGCGGCATGTGAAGCGCCGTCGAAGCCGGGATCCGCCGACTGCATCATCTCGACCGATCCGGTGACGGAACTTCTCGTCATGTCGGGGCGGCTCAGCCAGTGGGCTGCTATTGCCCTGCAACGACTCAGCTTCTCCGGTGATCGTCCTGAGATCGGCCCACGCTTTCGCAACTTGTTCGTGTTTCCGTAACGCCACCCCGGAACTAGCCCGTTGCGGGCCTGATGTTCGGGTTGAGCCTGAAGAAGTTCGTCGGGTCGTACTTCGCCTTCAACTCGGAGAGGCGGCGGTAGGTGTCGTCCCGGTAAGCGGTTTTCACCGTGGCTTCGTCGTCGTCGACGACGCTGTTCACATAGATGGCACCAAGGGAGTAGGGCGCGAGGGCGTCCCAGAGCTCACGGGTCCAGGCGATGTTGCGGTCGTCGTCGGCGGGGTCGGTCCAGCCCGAGAGGATGACCAGGTCGTAGCGGGCGTTGCGGTGGCTGAAGGCGGTGGCCTCCGGGGGTACGCGGTTGGCGGCGTTGCCGGCTTGCTGGAAGAGGACGGCCGTCCCGGGAGATGGAACCCGCTGGTAGTACTCCGCCATGATCTCGACGGCTTCCTGGGGCACGCTACCCATGAGGTGCGCCTTCCAGTAGTAGCGGGCACCGGGCGGGAACGCGGGGTCGAAGATCGTCTGCAGGATCCCGTAGGGCAGAGGCTGGAGTTGATCGTCGAGGGGGGAGCCGAACCTCCGCACCGGGTCGAGCACTTTCTCGCCGGCGTCGATCGGGCCGTTGTAGCAAGCACCGATTGCGGCCACCGGAAATCCTTCGGGAGTGTGGAGGAGGACTCCCATGGTGACGAGCTCGTCGGGGACATCGGCGGAAAACTCGCCGTAGAACCGCAGCACGTTGGTCGCTTCCGAAAGCGGATGGAACACTCCGCCACCCAGCACGAGGCTGACGGGATGGAGGCGGTACTCGAACGACGTCACGACGCCGAAGTTTCCGCCACCGCCTCGTAGGGCCCAGAAGAGGTCCGGGTTCTCGTCGTCGGCGGCCACTACGACGCGGCCGTCGGCGAGGACCACGTCGGCCGACACCAGGTTGTCGCACGACATCCCGTACCGGCCGCCCAGCCATCCGAAACCGCCGCCGAGGGTGAGTCCGGCGATTCCGGTGTCGGACAGGGTCCCGCCGGTGGTGGCGAGACCGAAGGCCTGGGTCTCGCGATCGAAGTCGATCCACTTGGCGCCGCCCTGGGCGCGCGCCGTCGGGCCTCGCTGGTCGACACGGACGCGGTTCATCAGCGAGAGGTCGATCATGAACGCACCGTCGCAAACGGCCTTGCCGGCCACGTTGTGGCCGCCGCCCTTGACGGAGACCAGCAGGCCATGCTCGCGAGCGAACTGCACGCAGTGCATAACGTCGGCCGTGTCGATACAGCGGCCGATGAGCGAGGGGCTCCGGTCGATCATGCCGTTCCAGATCTGGCGGGCGTCGCCGTACTCGGCGTCGCCGGCGGTCAGCAGGCGGCCCCGCAGCATTTGGCCCAACGCCGCGATCGCCTCCGGCTTAACCTCGGTTTCCGCGCCGTCACCGGTGAGCGAAAGGACTCCCACCATCTGGCTCCCTCCCTCTCTCAAACTGCGTCGGCCGCCGCCCGCAGCAGCGCGGCGGAGGACATGTGTTGACCGACGGACTCCTGTTCGGCGAACTCGGCGCCGAGCGCCGTCGCCAGGCGGTGGCGGGCGTCCCGTACAAGGGCTCCCACCGTTGGGATGGGTTCGGGATTCTCGCCGAGGGCTTCGGCAACGGCGGTTGCGCCGCCGAACAGCCGGGCGGCCAGATCGGGACGGCCCTCCGCTTCGTGGAACAGCGCGGCCATCGTCAGCGCTTCGGAGACCCAGTGGCGCCCACCCTGACGGCGCACGAGATGCAGCATCTCGACCAGCTCCGCCGGGGCCGGCTCGCCGACAACCGCCGCGGCCTGGGCCGCCCGCAGCAGCGCCATCACGAGGTAGGCGGGTCCGGCCAGCGGCCGGGCCGATTCGATCGCCTTGCGGGCGCCGGCCAGAGCGGCAGCGGTGTGCCCCTCGGCGGCGTCGGCCAGCGCCAGACCGGACCAGGTGGCGGGAATCAGTACGTCGTAGCCGGTCGCTCCCTCGGAGAAGGCCAGGGCACAGCGGAAGTGCCGCCCGGCGGCCGCCACATCGCCGGCGGTCATGTCGACCCAGCCCAACTCGTAGTGGACATAGGTCAGCCCAACGGCGGAGTGATCCTCTTCGTAGCGGACGAGCGCCTCTTCCATCAGGCCCCGGGCCCTGGCCACCTCGCCCCGGCTGCGCAGGACATAGGCCAGCATGCACCGGGCCCAGGCCTGATCCCGGCGATCGCCCCGCTCGTCGGCGACGTCGACAGCCTGGTCGA
>JAICGL010000166.1 GCA_025923175.1 Acidimicrobiia bacterium | reverse complement strand
CGATCTGGGCGAGGGGCGGGGGATCCGCAATATCCGTGTCTTTGGCAGTGTCGCTCGGGGCGATGATCACCCGGGGAGTGACATCGACCTCCTTGTCGACGTGGATGACGGTGTCGGGCTTGTCGGCCTCGCTGGAGTCGCCAGGGAGCTCAGTGACCTTCTCGGCGTTCCGGTAGATGTCGTTCCTGCTGACTCGCTGAAGCGGTCGATCCGGGCGGACGTGTTTGCCGAAGCGGTTCCGCTGTGAGCCGACGCGACGATGAGCGGCTCGATGACATCCTGGCCTCCGTCCAGGCGATCCGCGCTCACCTCGAGCGCGGTGGCCTTGACGACGGTTTGGTTTTCGATGCAGTGAGGGTCCGGCTTTATCGAGATCGGGGAAGCGGTCAGAGCCATCGATCCCAATCTTCTCGCCCGAGAGCCGTCGATCCCATGGGTCGATGTCGCCGGGATGCGGAATCACCTCGCCCACCGCTACTTCGATACCGCTCGACCAATCGTCCAGGCAACGGTCGACGCCGACCTTCCCCCGCTCGTCGCTGCCGTGGAACGCCTTCTCAACTCATTCGACAGCGGCTCAGAGTCATAACAGCGCTGACCGGTTTGTCCGCCAGTTCTAGGGATGAAAGCCGGGATGGACAGGCCGACGGCTCACAGACGGGGGCGGAACAGGATCAGCGGAGTGCTTGGTCCGTCGGTTTCGTCGGGTGGGAGATCGATGACGGCGGCGACGGGGAGGCCTGGGCGAACCACCTCCGGCGGACAGTCGATGATCATGGACGCGACCCGGATGCCTTCGTCGAGGTCGACGAGAGCGTGGATGTAGGGGATCTGCTCGGCGAACGCGGCCACGATGGCGCGGTGGACGACGGTGGCGGCGTGGACGGTTCCGGTGCCGGCGATGGCGACCAGTTCGAGGTCGTCGCCCAGACAGACGGGACAGTAGGGCCGCGGATAGGACTGCCAGGCGCCACAGCCGGGGCACCGGGGGAACGAGAGCCGCCCGGCGGCCGCCGCGTCGAAGAACGACTGGCTGGTGGCGGTGGGCAGGGGTCGTTTCACCCTGGCCCGCTCCCGAGCACGAGGGAGCACTGCTCACCGAAGACGCCGCCGTTCCCGTTGACGAAGGCCAGCTGGCAATTCGGCACCTGGGTCGGGCCCGCCGTCCCGCGAAGCTGGCGCACGGCCTGGATGAGGTGGGTGGCGCCACCGGCAACGCCGGCTTGGCCCATGCACAGCTGCCCGCCGTTGGTGTTGATGGCGGGTCGTCCTTTCGGCCCGAAGTCGGCCGTGGCGACGAACGGGCCCCCTTCGCCCTTGGCGCAGAAGCCGGCGTCTTCGAGGGTGAGGATGACGGTGATGGTGTAGCAGTCATACAGCTCGGCGACGTCGATGTCGGCAGGCTCGACGCCGGCCATGGCGTACGCCCGGTGGGCGGTGTCGACGACCGGGCTGCGGAGTAGGTCGGGCATGTGGGCGATCCCGGCGTGAGTGATGCGTTCGGCGAAGCCGAGGGGCCATACGCCGGGACGGGGAGCGTCGGCGGCCCGGGCGGAGGAGGTGACGACGAAGGCGCTGGCCCCGCTGACGGGGCGGACGACCTCGAGCCGCCGCAGCGGAGCACATACGAGCGGGGAGGCGAGGACGTCGTCGATGGTGAGCGCATCCCGATGCAGGGCGAGGGGATTGGCGGCGGCGTTGCGGCGCTGGGCGACGACCACCGCCGCCCGCTGCTCGTCGGTCGTGCCATAGCGGGCCGCGTGCCGGTCGGCGACGAGCGCGTAACCGGTGGTCGGCCCGGCCCGCCCGTAGACGCCCTCGAACTCGATGATCGGCAGTCCTCGCCAGCCTGGCCCCCGTACGGGTGCCCATGGGCCCCGGGTCTCGCCCAACACGCACAGGACGGACGCGCACGCTCCGACGGCGATGGCGGCGGCGGCCCGCCAGACCATGCCGGCGGCGGTGGCCCCGCCCAGGTCGACCAGATCGCAGTAGGTGGGAGTGACGCCGACGTACTCGGCCACCATGGCCGGGAGGGTGATCTGAGCTCCGGCCATGGTGGTGGCGACGAGGAGGCCGTCGATGTCGCCGGGCAGGCACCCGGCGTCGAGCATGGCCTCCCGAGCGGCGCCGGCGACCAGCTCGAAGTGGGTCAGCTCGGTGGTGAGGGCGACGGGACGCTCGGCGACGCCCACGATGGCGGCGAGAGGGGTACGCACCGTCGAAGCCGTCAGCGTCCCGGGGAGTCGGTCAAGCCGATGGCCTGGGCCCACAGGCGGGTGAGGGTGGCGATGGCGACCTCCTGATCGAACGCCTCGCCGTGGAGGAGCCAGGACCGGGCGAAATTCTCCACCATGCCGCCGAGCGCGCTGGCGGCGACGTGAGCGTCCAGCGTCGGGTCGGCTCGCCCCTCCGACTGCAGCTGCGTCAAGCCCCGCTCGGCTCGTTCCACGAACAACCGGCGGATGCTCCGCCACAGGTCTCGGAACTCGTCGTTGAAGGTCGCCACCTGGTCGAGCACGGCAAGGATGCGGGCGTTGCGCTCCCAGGCGAGGAGGAACCGCCGGTTGGCCGCCTCGATGGAGGCCAGCGGGTCGTCCGCCTCCCCCGCCGGGGTCCGGGAGGCGTCGAAGATCTCCCCCACCACCTGCATGGCGACCTCCCGGAAGACCGCCTCCTTGGAGTCGAAGTAGTGGTAGAAGCCTCCGTGGGCCACGCCCGCCGCCTTGGAGATGTCGCCGATGCGGGCGTTGAGGAAGCCCTGCTCCTCGAAGACTTGACGTCCGGCCTGGACCAGGGCGGCTCGGGTCCGGTGGCCCTTGCGGGTGAGCGATTCCTGGGCTCGCGGCCCCGAGACGGCGCCAGGCGGCCGCCGCACCACAGTTTTTGACTCCGACGTCATGTTGCCAGCATAGCGCGAACCGAGCCTGCAACGAAGAACTCCGCCGATAGGGGTTGACCCTACGCTCACGAAATGCGAAAGTGACGTCGAAGTCAAAAATCTTATTGAGGAGGGTCTGATGCGCGGACGGTTGGGTTGGGTGCTCTTGCCGTTGGTCGTCGGTTCGGGGCTGATGGTTGTCCCGGCGGGGGGTGCTTCCAGCGGGCCGCACGGTGAGACGGTCTGCACCAACGGCGAGAGCCGGGAGGTCATTACCTTCACTCCGGGCGTGTCGCAGACACCTTCGGCTGGGTCGTGGTTCAGCTCGGGGGACGCCGGCACCGAGGTGTGCACCGGACCGGTGCTCGGTTACGAGGCGACCGGTCCGGTCACCATCCGCCATCACGGCGGCCGTGTTGGCACCAAGGACCCGGACATGTGCTCAACGGGTGGCGAGGGTTTCGGCGTGGCCACGCACACCATCCCCACCAAGGACGGGACGAAGACGGTCGTCAACAGCTTCACCTTCACCTACGGCGGGCTCTCCCACGGCGTCATCACCGGCAGGTTCGTGGGTGACTACTACTCCGGCACCGTGGCCTTCCAGGTGCTGGAGGGGGACTGTGTGACCAGTCCGATCACCAAGGCCCAGATCGCCTTCGAAGGGAGCTGGCACGACTTCCGGGCTCGGGATTAACGGCGCGGCACCGGCACTGACCGTACCGATATCGAGGAGGATGGCCATGACCATCGACAGTGTGGCTGACCCGCTCCGCCGTTTCGCCGCCGAGGCTCCCGACGAGGAGGCGCTGCGCTACGAGGGCCGGGCCTGGACCTGGTCGGAGTGGGCCGAGCGGGTCCGCGGCGCGGCCATGGCCCAGGTCGCCGCCGGGTTGCGCCCCGGCGACCGGGTCGCCTTTTTGGACAAGAACCACCCTGCCTGCCTGGAGGTCACCCTGGCCTGCTCGCTGGTGGGTACGGCCAACGCGGTCGTCAACTGGCGCCTCGCCGCCGAAGAGGTCGCCTACGCCATCGGCGACAGCGGTGCCCGGGTCGTCTTCGTGGGCGCCGAGTTCGTGCCCGTGGTGGACCAGATCAGGGCCAAGTTGCCGGCCGTGGAGCGGGTGATCGTGGTCGGGGGCGACGGCGACGGCGACGGCTACGAGGCGTGGCTGGGCGAGGCGGCACCGGGCGAGCCCGAGCACCGGTCGGGGCCGGACGACTGCTTCCTGCAGCTCTACACCTCGGGCACCACCGGCTTCCCCAAGGGAGCCATGCTCACCCACCGCAGCCTGACCGCCCACAACGCCGCCGCCGCGGCCGCCTTCGGCTTCACCCGGGACACGGTCAACATGGTGGCCATGCCCCTCTTCCACGTGGGGGGCACCAGCTGGGCGCTGGCCGGGATGGCGGTCGGGGCCCGCACGATCGTGGTGCGGGAGGTGCTGCCCGACGCGATCCTGGACGAGATCGCCCGGGAGGGGGTCACCCACGCCTTCTTCGTCCCGGCCGTCTACGGCTTCTTCACCCAACTGCCCGGCGTGGCGGAGCGGGACTATTCGAGCCTGCGCTGCCTGGGCTACGGCGGCGCCCCCATGCCCCCGCCCGTCATGCGCCGGTGCCTAAAGGTCTTCCCCGTCGACTTCTACCAGGTCTACGGCATGACCGAGATGTCCGGGGTCTTCTCCGTGCTCGGCCCGGCCGATCACCGCGACGCCGAACACCCAGAACGTCTCCTGTCCGCCGGCCGGCCGGTGGCCGGCGCCGAGGTCCGGGTCGTCGACCCGGCGACGGGCAAGGACCTCGGCCCCGGCGAGGTGGGCGAGTTCTGGGTCCGCTCCGACCAGCACATGGCCGGCTACTGGGCCAAGCCGGAGGCGACGGCGGAAACGCTGCTGCCCGACGGGTGGCTGCGCACCGGCGACGCCGGCTACCGCGACGAAGCCGGCTACCTGTACATCTCCGACCGGGTGAAGGACATGATCATCTCCGGAGGGGAGAACGTCTACCCCGCCGAGGTGGAACGGGTCGTCTCCGAGTACCCCGGGGTGGCCGACGTGGCCGTCATCGGCGTCCCCGACGACCGGTGGGGCGAGGCGGTGAAGGCGATGGTGGTGGCCGCCCCGGGGGCCACCGTGGACGAGGCCGGCCTCATCGACCACTGCCGCTCCGCCCTGGCCAGCTACAAGTGCCCCAAGTCGGTCGACCTGGTCGACACCCTACCCCGCAACCCCACCGGCAAGGTCCTGCGCCGGGAGCTGCGCGCCCCCTACTGGGCGGGCAGGGAACGGCTGGTCTGACGATGACCGAGCCGAGCACGCCGGCCGGGCGGCCGGCCGGCGGGGAGCGCCGGCGGGACGGGATCGACCCGAGGGCCCGGGCCTTCCTCGCCTGGCTCGACCTCATCGGCTGGCCGCGCCTCGCCGAGCGCTCCCCGGCCCAGGCCCGGCGCGACCTGCGCATCCTGGCCGCCGCCACCAGCCGACTGGAGCCGGTGGGCACGGTCGAGGACCGGACCATCGCCGGTCCAGGCGGGCCGCTGCGGCTGCGGATCTACACCCCGCGGCGGGGCCGGGGCCCCCGGCCGGTGCTGGTCTGGTTCCACGGCGGCGGGTTCGTCGTCGGCGACCTGTTCAGCGCCGATGCCACCTGCCGGGCGCTGGCCAACCGTTCCGGGGCGGTCGTCGTCTCGGTCGACTACCGCCTCGCCCCCGAGCACCCGCCCCCGGCCGCCGTGGAGGACTGCGTGGCCGCCACCGGATGGGTGGCCGCCCACGCCGGCGACATCGGCGCGGACCCGGCCCGCCTGGCAGTGGGGGGCGACTCGGCCGGGGGTGCCCTGGCCGCCCTGGTGACCCTGGCCGCCCGGGAGGCCGGGCCTCGCATCGTGTTCCAGCTGCTTGTCTACCCGGCCACCGACCTCGCCCTCACCCACCCGTCGGTGGCCGAGTACGCCGGGCCGGGCAGCTTCCTCGACGGCGACACCTTGGCCTGGTTCGCCGGCCACTACCTGGGCCGGCGCGACCCGGCCGACCCGGCGCTGTCCCCCTTCTACGCCACCGACCTGGCCGGACTGCCGCCCGCCCTGGTGATCACCGCCGAGTGCGACCCGGTGCGCGACGACGGTGAGGCGTACGCCGCCCGCCTCAAGGCCGCCGGCGGGATGGCCGCGGTGGTGCGCTACCCCCGTCAGCTCCACGGCTTCTTCGCCATGGACCTCGTCTTCCCCGCCGCCCGCCGAGCGCAGCGCCGGGCGGGCGACGCGCTGGCCGACGCGTTCGGCGAGCCACCCGGAGCCCGTCCGTCGCTGTGGCCGGCTCCCGAGAGTCTCCTGCGGATCGGGGGCGCGATGGCAGGGATGGCGGCCACGTTGGTGAGTCACCACACCCGGCGGCTGGCCCGGGCCGCGTCGGCCCTGCAGCCGCTCGGTGCCGACCGCACAGCAGACGGGACACGAGGCAACCAGTAACGAGGAGGACCCCATGACCACAGCCTTCGCCCACCTTCGCCTCGGCGACCCCGACACCTATGCCAAAGCCATGCCCTACGAGACCTTCGCCCGCCTCCGCCGGGAGGCGCCCGTCGCGTGGATCGACGAACCCGCCCGGCCCGAACACGGTGTCGAGGCCGGCCCCGGGTTCTGGGCCGTCACCCGACACGCCGACGTCGACGCCGTCTCCCGCGACCAGGCCACCTTCTCGTCGTGGCGGGGGACGACCTTCCTCCACGACCCCAAGCCTCACGAGGTGCCCCTGCTGCGCCAGATGATGCTCAACATGGACCCGCCCGAACACACCAACCTGCGCCGCATCGTCAGCCGGGTGTTCACCCCGAGGGCGGTGGCCGAGCTGGTCGACTCGATCGAGGGCTACGCCGCCACCATCGTCGACCGGATCGCCCCCAACGGCGAAGCCGACTTCGTCGAGCAGGTGGCGGCCGAGATGCCCCTCCTCGTCCTGGCCGACGTGCTCGGCATTCCCGGCTCCGACCGCCACCTCCTCTTCGACTGGACCAACCGGCTGATCGGCTACGACGACCCCGAGTTCGGCGGCGACGAGAAGCAGTTCCGCTCCGCCTTCGCCGAAATGTTCGCCTACGCCGCCGAGGAAACCGAGAAGAAGCGGGCCACCCCCGGCGACGACGTGTGGAGCCGCATCGTCAACGCCGAGGTCGACGGCGAGCGGCTCACCCCCGGCGAACTCGACCGGTTCTTCCAGCTGCTCGTGGTCGCCGGCAACGAGACCACCCGCAACCACCTGACCGGAGGCCTCTACGCCCTCAGCCTCCACCCCGACCAATGGGCCCGCCTGCGCCGGGACCCCGACCTCTTGCCCCGAGCGCTCGACGAGGTGCTGCGCTGGTGGCCACCGGTCATCCAGTTCCGCCGCACCGCCACGAAGGACACCACCCTGGCCGGCCAGCCCATCGCCGAAGGCGACAAGGTGGTCATCTTCTATGCCTCGGCCAACCGTGACGAGACCGTCTTTGACGACCCGGACCGCTTCGACATCGACCGCGACCCCAACCCCCACCTGTCGTTCGGGATCGGGCCCCACTTCTGCCTGGGCGCCACCCTGGCCAAGCTGGAGGCCCGGGTCATGCTCACCGAACTCTTCCGCCGCCTCCCCGACCTCGAGGTGGCCGGCTCCCCGGAGCGTCTCCGCTCCAACTTCATCAACGGCATCCGCCACCTGCCTGTCCGCTTCACCCCCCAGAGAGACCAATGACAACCCCGGAGTGGTTCACCACCGACTGGAAGAAGGCGTTCTTCGCCGCCGAACGCCGGCTGTCCCCGAAGCTCGAGCAACTCGTGCGGACCGACGCGATGCTGGACGCGCTCGCCGTCGCCAACGGGCTGACCCGGTTCGCCGTGCGGACCGTCAACACACTGGGCAACGGCCTGGTGGAGGCCGTCGGGCTGCCCTCGAGCCGGCAGGTGCGTGGGCTGCAGCGGTCCGTCGACGCACTGGAACGGCTGACTTCATGACCGCGTCACTGACCGCGCCCCTGACCGGCGTGCGGACCGGTATCGGCCGCACCCTGCGCCGATCCGCCAATGCGCTCCGCCTGCTCGGCGGGCTCGACCGGCCCCACACCGGGTGCACCCCACACCTGGTCGTGTGGCGCAAGGACCGGGCCACCCTGCGCCGCTACCGCGCCGGCGCTGTGGCGGGCCGACCGCCGGTGCTGCTGGTGCCCAGCCTGATCAACCGCAGCCACATCTGGGACCTGCGGCCGGGCGACAGCTTCGTCGAGGGACTGCTCGAGCGCGGCTACGACGTCTTCCTCGTCGACTGGGGTGTCGCCGACCAGCGAGACGCCGACAACACCATGGCCACCT
>JAICGL010000165.1 GCA_025923175.1 Acidimicrobiia bacterium | reverse complement strand
GCCACGGCATCGCGGAACCTGAGCACGTCGACCGCGCTCGGCCCCGTCGGAATCCACCGCACCATCTCGTTGTCGATCTGGACGAACGCGCCGATGTCAGGAAGGGAGTGGCGGAAGTCGTGCAGCAGCTTTCTGAGGTTGGTCCGCGCCTGACGTTCGTCGGAGTCGGGCCAGAGCTCGAACGCCAGTCGTGAGCGGTGCTGCACATCTTTCCGCAACGCGATCAACGCCAGGAACCGCTGCAAGCGAAGAGAGTCGAATGCGCCAAGACGGCGGCCATCCAAGATGACTTCGACTGCACCGAGCAGTCGGACCTCCAGCCGCGCCGGCGATCGGCTACCGACCCCGCTCCTGTCACTCGGCATCTGGTTCCCCCAGTAGCGGTCCAGCCTTCCAGAGTCTCCTATCGCCCTGGCCTGTCGATGACAAGACAACCCCTCCCGCCACATCAAACCCCGGATAGGGCACGCACAACGATCAGACGGATCGGTCGCGACCCTGATTCATCGAGACGACCGCCCATAACAACGGACGACGATCAGAGGCTGCGGTCCGCGACGGCCGAACGCACTGGCGGCCCGGGACGGACCCGGCGAGGGCCCGACGAGCACGGCAAGCCCGGCGAGCCCGGCGAGGGCTTGCAACCATTTTGCAACCCAACGGGTTGCAACTGGCCGTCAACAGGGCGACACGGAGCGGACGGCCTCTCAGACAAAAGTGCTGGTCAAGCTGGATTTCGCGTCACTCGCCGGCAGGCCCCGACACGTCCCAGGGCGGGTTGTACTCCCAGTGCCACGGCTCGACGTCGTAGGGGTAGAAGCCGAACGTGGCGGCATGGGCGACGAGCCAGCGGTGGATGGCCGTGGTGCGCATGCCTTCGGCGTACTCGCTCTCGATCGGATCGCCGAGGTGCAGGTCGATCGCGCGCCCGCTCTGGTGGGCGCTCGTGCCGGGGCGGGCCACCCAGAGGCAGGCGACGTCAGGGTCGCCGTACTTGGCCAGGGCTGCCTTCCACAGCCACGCCTGCTCCTCGAAGGTGCGGTAGCCCGACACCGGAAGGAGCAGCGGCGCGGCGTGGCCGTCGGCCCGGGCGGCGCCGGTGAGGGCGGCCCACCCATCGGCCGCGCAGCGATGCATCGGAATCGGCCCCTCGAGTCCGCCGACGACGACGATGTCGGCGGGCCCGGGCGGGGTCTTGTCCTCGATGCGGCCACCGCCGGGCCGTTCGACAGCGACGGGGACGAACGTCACGTCCAGAAGCCCGGCAGCGGTTGCCCATGACCCCCTGTGGCGTAGGCGGTCAACCGGGCGCAATCGGAGGACGATGTCATGTCTACGACGTCGAAGACGGCGGTGGGGCCGACACTCCGGAGGGCCGCGTCGCCGGGCGTGGCGTGGCCGGGGAGGTGCGAGGTCAGGAAGACAAGCGGAGCGTCGGTGACCGTACGGAACACGTGGGCCCGGCCCAGCGCCCGCCACAACACGTCGGCGCGGGCCAGGCCACCGCGCACGGTCGTGAAGCCGCCGGTGACGTCGAACCACCACTCCCGTCCGTCGGCCGACTGGGCGATGACGTCCACCGCCGTACCGAGAGCCGGAAGCGCCTTGTTGCGGCCGAGCACCGTGAAGCCGGCCTCCTCGAGGAGGCTGGCGGCGAAGGCCGACGCCGCCTGACCCTCGGCGGCGGCAGGTGTCACGGTTTCGGGGCGAGCCTTCTCCTCGTCGACCCGGGCCCGGGCGATGGCGACGTACTCGGGATCGGTGTCGTAGCCGGCGTAGCGTCGCCCGGCTCGCACGGCCGCCACCGCCGCCGACCCGGAGCCGAGGAATGGGTCGAGGACAAGGTCTCCGGCGTAGGTGTAGAGCTCGATGAGCCGCAGCGGCAGCTCGACCGGGAAGGGGGCCGGATGGCCGACCCTGCGGGCGCTCTCCGCCGGGATGCGCCACAGGTCGAGGGTGGCGTCGAGAAATTCGTCGTTGGTCATGGTGCTGTGGTGGGGCAGGCCCTCGGTGCGGCGGCGGGCGGCCGGCCGGGCCCGGTCGAACCGGCCCTTGGAGGCGATGACCACCCGCTCGGTGACGTCGCGCAGGACGGGGTTCGCCGGCGACCGGAACGACCCCCAGGCGCAGTTGCCCGATGCGCCCTCGGCCTTCTGCCATATGACCTCTCCCCGGAGCAGCAGCCCGAGGTCGTCCTGGAGGATGCGGATGACGTCGGCCGAGAGGCTCCGGTAGGGCTTGCGGCCAAGGTTGGCGACGTTGACGGCGATGCGGCCGCCCGGTTCAAGGACGCGCCGGCACTCGGCGAACACGTCGCGCAGCATGCCGAGGTACTCGAGGTAACTGGCGGGAATGGCCCCCTCCCCTAACGCCGCCTCGTACTCCTTGCCGGCGAAGTAGGGCGGTGAGGTGACGACAAGGGCGACGCAGCCGTCGGGCAGGTCGAGTGCCCGGGCGTCGGCGCAGCGCAGCGGCTCGCCGATGTCGACCTGGCCGGCCACCTGGTCGTCGCCGCTGACCTCGGGGACGTGGAACCGGGCGTAGAACTCGGAGGCGTCGTGGCTCTCCCGGCGGCTGACGCCGAATCGGCTCGTGGCCGTACCTCGCCCGGTGGGTGTGGCCCCCATCGCACCCGAAACTACACGGATGTCAGACTTGGACGGTGGCTCTCGGTGTGGGCGTCGACGTGTCGGTGCGGCGAGGGCTCGACGTGGTCGTGCTCGACGAACGCCGCCGCCTCGTCGAGGCGCCTCTGGCCCGGCAGACCCCCGACGACCTCGACGCGCTGCTGCTCCGCCTGCGGCCCGATGCGGTGGCCATCGATTCGCCGCCGGCCTGGGGTGTGCGCGGCACGAGCCGCCGGGCGGAACGGGAGTTGATCGCCCTCGGGCTGCCCTGCTTCCGCACCCCCTCCGACCCGGCGCTCCGGGAGCATCCGTTCTACGGCTGGATGTTCGCTGGCCACGCCGCCTTCGCCGCTGCCGGCCGGGCCGGGTACCCCTGCTTCACCGGAGGACGGGAGGGGCGGGGCGCTGCGCTGGAGGTCTTTCCCCACGGCGCCGCCGTGGCGCTGGCGGGGCGGCGGCCTCCGCCCAAGACGGCCCGCCGGCCGGCCACCAAACGCTCGTGGCGGGCTGCGGTGCTCGAAGCGTGCGCCGTCGAGGTGGCGCCGTTACGGACGCTGGACGCCGTCGACGCGGCGCTGGCGGCGCTGGTCGCCGTCATCGTGGCCGAAGGCGGCGAATGGTTCTCGGTCGGCGAGCCCGACGAGGGTTGTGTGGTGCTGCCGGGTTCCCCACCGGCGACCGGCCGCTACCCGCCGGCGCCGCTCACAGCCACAGCGCGGGTCGTGTACGGCGAGCGCGCCGCACGTGGCTGATGGCTCCGCCCACGACGATGATCATGCCGGTGGCGACCGTCACCGCCAGGGTGAAGCCCAAGCCGAGCAGCGGCCCGGCCTCCTCCTCGGGGCCACTCGGCAGCGCTGAGTAACCAGGGCCCGTGCCATCAGGGAAGCTGAACGGGTCCGGTATCCAGTTCCCGTCGGCGTCAACGAACCCCTCGGGACTGCTGCCGTCGCCCTTGCCCTTGCCTCTTCCCTTGCGCCTGCCCTTCTGGTCGCGGTCGTCCGCGTCGGGGGAAGGCAGGACGAGCCGTCCGGATCCACCGCCGCCGACGGTGAACTCAAGGTCGGGGTCGGACGGGGAGATGTCACCGATCGACGGGACAGGGCGTCCGGTCAGGACCGGCTCGGGGCTGTCCGTTCCCGAGCCCCCTGTAGAACCTGAGCCCGGTCCGGAACCTCCGGGGGCAGTGGTCGTCGTGGTGGGGGGCGGGACTGAAGCCGACGCCTTCGGAACGATAACCAGGGCGTTGGGGGCCATGCGCTCGACGTGACCCGGGGCCACAACGTGCCCGTCCGGGTAGGCAGGCGGGCCGGGATTCCTGTCGTCGCTCGGAAGGTTCTTGACCTCGCCGGCCACCACGAACGTCGTGCCGCCACCACCGTCGAAGTTGACCGCGTCCGTGGCCCCGAGCCCCACGAGGAGGTCGGCCGCCTGCGCCAGGCTCATGCCTTCGGCCTCGTCGTTCCGGCCGTCCACGGTGACCATGACGATCTCCCCGGATGGGTTCCAGCCCAGCAGGGTCCGGGGGTTCCTGAAGCGGGTGAATCCGTCGGGTGTATCGGGGAACACGCGCCGCCCGTCCCGCAGCAAAACCGGGTGCGCCCCCAGGCTCTGCATCGCGTCGACCGCCGTCTCCAGCCGCAACTGTGCAGTGCGGGTGACGCCCGTGCCGATCCGACCGGCGAGCCCGCGCAGGGCGGCACCGGCGGAGCCGGTGGCCGACAGCACCGCGCCGTCGGTCGGGATCCCGCCGGAACCGGACCGCGTGGCGACGATCTCCACTGAAGTGGTTCCAAGCGTCCCGATCGGGCCGGCCGCTCGCAACACGAGCTCGCCCTCGGCGCCCGCCGGGGTGGATCCACCCCAGGCCGGGGTGTAGAGCACGGCGGCGTCGGCGCCGCGATCGACATTCACGCCGCCGAGCGGGATCGTGGTGCCGTCCGAGGCGACGAGCGAACCGGACCAGCCCAGTTGGCCGGCGTGGAGGCGTCCGCCTCGGTCCAGGGTGACCTGGTCGTACCCCGCCCTGGGAGACCGCAACATCCGTCCGCCGGTGATCACACCCCCCAAGGGTTGATCGCTGCTGAGATCATGGAAGTCGCCGTTGATCCCGGCGATGCACGACACCCGGCGGCACATGTCGCTCGGGAGTTCATGGTCGGTGTTGCGGTGCGGGATGCCATCGTGTGCGCTCACTGCTTCGACCGCGACCGGTGCGCCGGGATCGATGTGGGCGACGTGAACCGTCTGCGCCGGATCGGGAAAGGTCAGCGTGACGTGCTCTACGCCTTCATGCAGCGCCGTGTGGGCCCGCACCTGGTAGCCGTTCGGCACGGTGCTGTGGGCCTGCGCGAACGACACAGGCACCAAGAGCAGGACAGCAAGACCGACCTTTCGAAGCCCGCGCACCCATCGCCTCCAGCTGGCGTTGTCCACCGGGGGGTGGTGGAGAACGTGCCGCACCAAGACGGGGCGGCCGACCGTTGGATGTTCGGGATTTGTGCGCCACCGACCTGTGCTTGCGAGAACGTGCGACCGGCGCGGCAACACATCCGCTCCAAGTGCGCCGCTCCCTCCTTTTCAGGCCGTTGTTCCGGAGTGGGCCCGTTACGTCACGACAGCGCAGCGACCGCCACGATGGGGTGGGCGGGCCGTTTGCCGCCCAGCGAACCGGCGAACGGGAGCTGGGAGAAGCTGAAGATGCCGCCGTCCTCGCCGACCATCAGATAGCCGTCGCCGTAGCGGACCATGCCCGTCACCGGCTTGACCAACGGCTTCCCGCCCATCGAACCCTTGAACGGCGCGTCGAAGGCGAAGATGCCGCCGTCGGACGCCACCAGCCAGTAGCCGCTGCCGTCAGCATCGGGCACCAGCGACTGCACCGGAGCGTTGAGCGGCTTGCCACCCATGGAGCCGGAGAAACGGGCTTCGCCGAAGGCGAAGATGCCGCCGTCGGAGGCGACCATGTAGTACCCCTGCCCGCTTGGCGTGGCCACCGAGTCGAGGACCGGACCGTTGAGCGCCGTCTCCGACACGTCGCCGAGGAACCGGGCATCGCCGAAGGTCAGAACCCGACCCCGATTGGTGAACACCCAGTAGCCCTGGCCCGTCGGTGTCGCCGAGAGGCTGGTCGGGATTTCGCCCGACCGCAGGACACCGGTGGGCACACCGCCGTAGCCGGTGGCGTCACCGAAAGGAACCACGGCGCCGCTGTCGTCGAGGACCCAGTAACCCAACCCTCTCGGGGAGGGTTCGACGTCGACGGCCGAGCGTCCAGCGGCGACGACCGTGCTGCCGTACGAGGCTGCCTCGCCGAACGGGTAGACGGCGCCGTCGCTGCCCAGCATCCAGTAGCCGGACCGGGCCGGCCCCGATACGGCCATCGGCGTGATCGCGGCCGGCGGGGCGGTCGTCGCCGACGTCGGCGGCTCGAACGTCGCCAACGCCGCCGGAGCGCCGGGGTTCGGGTCGGCGACGGTGAACTGGTCGCCGAAGGGTCCCTCGTTGGTTGCCACGAACTGGGCCTGGATCCGCTCGGCGGTGACCGTGAACTTCATGAACCCGTGGGTTCGTTCGATGTTCGAGCCCATGATCGACCGAAAGGCGCCGGCCTCGGAGTCCTTGGCATTCATGGGCCGCAGGCCGATGCCGAGCGTTCCGGCAATGACAACGACCGAGCCGGCACCCTTCACATAGTTGTCAGTCGTGCCGTCGTCGGCGAAGCACGAAGCGACCACCTTGTTGACGGGGATGGCAGGACACGACGGGCCGGTGGACAGCTGCCGGGACCGGGCGTAGCCGTGCTCGTGGCCCTGGAGGATGAGGTCGACCCGTTTGTTCACGAGCATGTTGAAGAGGTCGAGGCCGATCTCGCAGCCCTTCTCGCCCGTGGAGATGCAGTTGCGGGCCATGCCGACGGCGACCCACCGGATTCCCGCCGCCCGCGCACCGTCGATGGCGTCGACCAGCCACTTGTGGTGGACCGTGCCCGGGGAGTAGTCGTACGTGACGCCGTCGGGCGTCGTGATCGACGCCGAGATCATGATGACCCGCATCAGGGGGGCGGCCTTCGGGTGATCGAAGAAGTACTCCTTGCCGTAGGTCCCCGTGCTGCCCATCCGGTCGGGAAGACACGTCGCGTACTTGTCGATCAGGGTGCGGTACTGGGCGGCCGGCCCGGGACCCTTCCCGAGGTCATGGCCACCGGCGACGATCTGGTAGGGGAAGTCGGGGCCGACCCCGTCCCTGGGATTCTTGATGAAGTCGCACCAGGCCGACTCAGGATAGATCTGGTCGTAGGCCATGTCGCCGAGGTGGAGGGCGAAGTCGACGCCTGCGCCGGCGATGCCCTTGATGGTGGCGGCGGCGAAGGGGTTGTAGCCCATGTCGCCCCCGGCTGCGAAGCTGAATGCCGTGGGCGGCGGCGCTCCCGGAGGCGGTTCGACCGCCGGCGCCTCGGGCACCATCGTCAGGCCGAATGCCGCGACAAGAACGGCACAATACGGCCTGAGTCGTCCCCAACGGCTCATGCCCATCCATTCGGCACCGAGCGGATTGGACCCTCCCGAAAGCCGCGAAAGGACACCGGCTGTTCACCCGGGGAGGATGCCACCGGCGGCGGGGCGCTCTTCACGCTGCGGCTGCCGGACGGGGCCGACGCCCTAACCCCAAAACGGCTGCCGCGTTGCATTCCTGACAAACCCGCTTCACCGGGTCGGGCGGCGTGCCGATGGGCCAGAGGGGTCGGAATCGCGCTGCCGCCGGCGGCGGGCCGAACCCTGCGGCTCGTCTGCAGCCCGAGATCTGAATCGTTCCGGAGGTTCCGTGCACCGCTTCCGTCCCAGCCGCGGCTTGGCCGCGCTCGTATCTCTGCTCGCGGTCACCACGCTGGCGGCGCCCGCCCGTGCGGCCACGTACCAGGCCGACATCGTCACCAGCATCAACGACCCCAAGGGCGACGTGACCGATGAGGACGACCGCCCAATGACCGAGGCCCGCGCCGACGTGACGGCCGCGTCGGTGGAATACCGCCCCGGCGAGATCGCCTTCACGCTCAGTGTTGCTCAGCCCACCGACCCCCGCACCGATGCGAACTGGGCCGACGGCGACTCCTTCGCCCTGTGGGCGCTCGACACCAACGCCGACCTGGACCCCGACGACATCATCACGCTCGTCTCGGTGAGCGGCCTTCTGGTGCCCGGCGTCGTCAAGCCGTCGAACTTGGAAGAGGTGCTGTGCTTCGGTTCAGGCACCTTCGACGGTGCCAGCTACGGCGCGGTCATCTCCTCCGGCTGCGTTGGCAACCCTGCCACCTTCGGCTGGGGTGCCGGCATCTACTACATGCTGGCCGACGGCACCGTGGCGATCGACGGCGCGCCCGACGGCGACAACTTCGCCGGGCCCATCGCCGCCCCGTTGCCCATCGATCCGACGGCCGGTGGTTACTGGCTGGTGGGTGACGACGGGGGCATCTTCTCGTTCAACGCTCTCTTCGCCGGCTCGACCGGTGCGATCAAGCTCAACAAGCCGATCGTCGGCATGGCGGCCGACCCCGACAAGAAGGGCTACTGGTTCGTCGCCTCCGACGGCGGGATCTTCGGTTTCGACGCCCCGTTCTTCGGCTCCACCGGCGCCATCAACCTCAACAAG
>JAICGL010000164.1 GCA_025923175.1 Acidimicrobiia bacterium | reverse complement strand
GTGTGGACCCGCCGGCCGTCGTCGCTCTCCAGCAGGAAGGTCTCACCGTCGGGGGAGTCGACGTCGGGCCCGAGCTTGACCAGCGGCCCGTCGTCGCCCTCGGCCAGGATCCACCAGCCCGCCTTGCGCTCGGTACCGAACTCCTTGATCAGGATGGCCGGCGCGTTCTCGAAGCGGAGGCGGACGACGGCGCCCTTCGGCTTGGTCGTCTTCGGCGGGTCCTCCACGTCGACCCGGCCGCCCTGCGACAGGTGCACGAGAAGGCGCGGCCCGCCGAACTCGAAGATGAGGAACTTGCCCCGCCGCCCCACCCTCTCCACCGGCCGGCCGACCAGGGACTCCGGGCCGGGCACCACGGTTTTCAGCCCGGAGAACGAGAGGGGGACGGCTCCAGCGAAGGCATGCCCGGCGACGCTGTCGGCGAGTCGCTCGGCCAACGCCGTGATCTCCGGGAGCTCGGGCATGCCCGCAGGTTAGGAGGCGGCTCGTGGCCCAGCGGCGCCCGACGGTTTCGGCGTTCTTTTTCGACACCCGTCTGTCGCAAATGAACGCCGGTCTGCTCCGGACGGCCTCAGGCGGTTCCGGCGCCGACCGGCTCCCCGGCGGCCCGCCGTTCAAGCTCGGCCAGCCAGTGGTCCTCCTCCAGCCAGCCACAGCCCAGGCAGGCTCCGGAGGCCAGGTCGGGGCCCGCCTCCCAGGCCATGCATGGCTCGTACCGGACCTCTGGGGTCTGCTCGCCCACAACACCTCCCGGAATGACAACCCTGTAATTCGAGGCTATCGGCTGGTTCCAGCCGACTGGCGGATGCGTGGCAGGCTGCCCTCATGAAGATCGGGACGTCGCTGCGCAGCACCTATCCGGTAGCCGACCCCCGGGAGGGCGCCCGGTGGATGGTGGAGCGTGCGGCAGCGGCCGCGGCCGCCGGGCTCGACTCCCTCTTCGTCGGCGATCATCACGCCACCGGGCCGCTGTCCTACTACCAGAACTCGCCGATCCTCGGGCGGCTGCTCGTCGAGTGGGGGAGCAATCCCGCCGGGGCTCTCTACCTGCTCCCGGCCTGGAACCCGGTGCTCGTGGCCGAGCAGGTCGGGACGCTGGCCGCCCTGGCTCAGGGTCCCTTCGTCATGCAGTGTGCCGTGGGCGGAGGAGCGCAGATGGGCGCCATGGGCGCGCCCCCCAAGGGCCGGGCGGCGGTCTTCGAGCAGCATCTGGCCGTCATCCGACGCCTCCTCGCCGGTGAGGAGGTCGACGGGGTGCGGGTTGCGCCCGTTCCGGCGCAACGAATCGAGGTGTGGATCGGCGGGCACGCCCCGCCGGCCATCGACCGGGCCGCCCGTCTCGGCGACGGCTGGATCGCCGCCCCCTGGGCAACCGACGAGGAGGCGGCTGAGATGGCCGCCGTCTACCGGAAGGCGTGCGACGAGCACGGTCGCCCGCCGAAGGCGGTGGTGCTGCGCCGCGACGTCCACGTCGGCGGCGACGAGGCCGAGGCCCGCCGGGTGGCCCAGCCGATCCTCGAAGGCGGGTACCGGGGGATGGACCCGGCGGCGACGGTCGTCGGCAGCCCCGATCTGGTCGCCGAGCGGTTCGCCGGGTACGCCGCCATGGGTTACGACCACGTGCTCGTCCGTCATCTGGCCGACGACCAGAAGGAGGTCCTGGCCTCCTTCGCCCGGCTGGCCCGGGTGCGCGAGCTGGTGCGCGGGTTGTGACATGGCCGAGCTTCGCCGGGCCGGCGGTGGCGGCCTTCGTGGCCGGCATGGCCATCGCCGGCGTCGCCCTGGCCGCCGAGGTGGACGTGCCCCGGTCGACCGCCCCGGCTCCCATCCCCCACAAGCCGGTCAAGATCGAGCCGGAACCGAACGTCGTCCCCGACGACTCGGGGATCCCTGGTGTGATGGCCTGGGAGTCGAGGAACTGGCCCGGCAACCGTGAGTGGTTCCCGGGGCATGTCCCGATCGAGCACCATGGCGGGCCCGTCCGCTACTGGGTCACTCCGCCCTCCGGCGGCGACCACTTCCCCCGCTGGGCCAACTGCGGCGTGTACGACCAGCCCATCCCGAGTGAGAAGGCGGTCCACGCTCACGAGCACGGCGCGGTCTGGATCACCTACCGGCCCGACCTCCCGGAGGGCGACGTCGAGAAGCTGGAGGACTTCGTCCGCCGCCAGCCCATGGTGGTCGTGACCGTGAAGGGAGTCCGGCGGGAGACCAACGAGCGCTACATCCTCATGAGCCCGTTCCCCGGGCTGCCGGCTCCGATCGTCATCAGCTCATGGGCGCACCAGCTGCGTCTCGATTCACCCGACGATCCCAGGCTGCAGCGCTACGTCGACACGTTCCGTGTGAGCGAGAAGTACAGCCCGGAGTACGGGCCGACCTGTAAGGGGCAGCCCGAAGCGATCGGCGGGAAGCCGGCCTTCGACTGATCAGGCGGGGGCGTAGGTCCAGTCGGGCCGCTTGCGGGACTGCGACTCGTCGAAGGTCGCCCGCCCGTCATCCAGTTCGACGATCTTCGGTACGAGGAGGTCGCGGGGGCGGGGGCAGCGGCCCGACTCGAGGTGCTCGGCGAACTCCTCCGGGAAGCACCGCAGGATCGAGCTGACGACGTCCCGTTCCTCGGTGGCGAGGTAGCAGCGGGCGCCGTCGGTGACCTTGCCGAGCCACGAACCGATGGTGGCGATGTCGTCGTCGGTGCCCGTGCCGGCCTCGATGCGCTCGAGACCCTCGGTGATCTCGGCCGAGCCGAGCTTGCAGGGCGGGCACTGGCCGCAGGACTCGACGGCCAGGAACTGCGAGAAGATCCGGGCGACATTGACCATGCAGGCGCTGTCGTCGTAGACGATGAATCCGGCCGCCCCGAGGCCGGTGCCGCAGGCGGTGAAGTCCTCGTAGGTCATCGGCATATCGAAGCGGGACTGGTCGATCACCGGGTTGGCGACGCCGGAGAAGGCCGCCTTCCAGCTGCGCCCGGGAAGCGGCCCGCCGGCCGGCCCGTTGAGCAAGGCCGAGAGGCGAGTGCCCATCTCGACTTCGGCCACGACGGGCCGGGCGACGTCGCCGACCACGGTGGCCACGACGGTGCCCGGCGACGACGGCGTCCCCATGGTGCGGAACCACTCCGGGCCCCGGGCCAAAATCCACGGCACGTTGGAGAGGGTCTCGGCGTTGTTGACCAGCGTCGGGTTGCTCTCGTGCGCGCCCCGGTGCCCCGCCTGGGCGGCGCCCGGGATCCAGCCCATCTGCGGGGCGGTGGAGAACAGGCCGTGGAGGTACGGCGGCAGCAGGCGGGGGAGGGGGTCTTTGCCTTCGATGACCTCGAGGAGCGCCTTCTCCTCACCGAGGAGGTATTCCTCGGGGCCGGGCACGAGGCGGATCGGCACGTCGCCGAGCAGGCCGGCGGCGGCCATGTCGACCATTGCCTGCTGGAGGCGGTCGATCTCCTTGGTGAAACTGGCCTTGAGGCCGATGAAGGCCTCGGTGGCGCCGATGGCGAAGGCGGCGATGGCCACCCCCTCGACGAGCTGGTAGGGGTTGTCCCGCATGAGCCGCCGGTCCTTGAAGGTGCCCGGCTCGCCCTCGGCGGCGTTGCACACGACATAGCGGTGGGTGCCCCGCCCGGCGGCGACACCGGCCCACTTGGCGCCGGTGGGGAATCCGCCGCCGCCCCGGCCCCGCAGACCGGAGGCCCTCAACTCGTCGATCGTGCCGTCGCGTCCGAGGCGCCGCGCTGCCTCCAGCCCGTCACCCCCGCCCAGGGCCACCCAGTCGTCAAGGCTGTCGAGCGGCTGGTCCGGCAGGAGAAAGCTCACCGGAAATCGTCGTCGTCGTCCTCGTCGGCGGCCGGGAGGCGCTGCTCGAGGACGTCGTGCTCCGGCGCGTCGATCGGCATCGGCCGTGAGGTGACCGCTGCGGGCACGGCCCGGCCGCGCGACTGCTCCACGGCGTCGGCCTCAGGGACCTCGATGCCGATCTCCGGCTCGTCTTCGATTTCGAGAAGTTCCGGATCGTCGTCGGCGGGCCGCAGGGCCTGTTCGAGGGCGTCGGCCTCTTGAACGGGATCGTTGTCGGCCATGAGATCGAAGGTCCCTCTCTCGGTCGCGGACGTGCGCAATCGCGACCCTACCCAGGAAGTGGATGACCCAGACGGGTGAATCGCGCTAGGAGTACCCCGATGCCGTGCACCGCAGACCCCACCCCGCCGCCGCTGCTGATCGCCGGGGCCACCGTCGTGGCCGCCGAGGAACTGTGGTCGCCGGGGTGGCTGGTGGCGGCCGGCGGCCGGATCCAGGCGCTCGGTCCGGGCGAGGCGCCCGGCGGGGTGCGGGCCGAGGTGACGGCGCTCGGAACGGTGGTCGACGGCCGGGGGTCTGTCCTGCTGCCGGGGTTCATCGACGTGCACGTCCACGGCGGCGACGGCGCCGACGCCATGGACGCCGATCCGGACGGGCTGCGCCGGATGGCCCGCTTCCACGCCCGGCACGGTGTCACGGCCCTGCTGCCGACCACGTGGTCGGCGCCGCCCTCGGCGCTGGAGGCGGCGGTGGCTGCTATCGCCGAGGCGGCCGGCCCGGTCGAGGGCGGCGCCACCATTGCCGGCGCCCACCTCGAGGGCCCCTGGATCAACCCGGCCCGGGCCGGTGCCCAGGACCCGGCCGGGATCCGCCCGCCCGACGGCGCCGAAGCGCGTCGCCTCCTCGACCTCCGGCGCGGCGTCGTCAAGCTGGTGGCGCTGGCGCCCGAGATGCCGGGGGCGGACGAGGTCATCGAAGAGTGCCGAGCTCGGGGTGTGGTGGTGGCGGCGGGTCACACCGAGGCGGACTGGGGCGAGATGGTGGCGGCGGTGGCGGCCGGGGTGCGCCACGTCACCCACACGGTCAATGCAATGGTCGGGCTCGGGCACCGCGAGCCGGGGACGGCGGGGGCCGCCCTGGCCCTGACCGAGCTGCGGTGTGAGTTGATCGCCGACGGGCATCACGTCCACGCAGGGGCGATGGCTGTGCTGGCCCGGGCCAAAGGGCCGGGCGGGGTGGTGCTGATCAGCGACGCCATCCGGGCGGCGGGCCTGGCGGAGGGCGAGGTCGACCTCGGCGGGCGGGCGGCGCAGCACTGCTGCGGGGCGGTCCGCCTGGCGGATGGGCGGCTCGCCGGCAGCGTCCTCACCCTGGACGTCGCCCTGCGGAACTTCGCCGCCGCCAGTGGCTGGGGCTGGCCCGACCTGGCCCGGGCCGCCGCCGGCAACGCCGCCGAGGCCCTGGGCCTTTCGTCAAAGGGACGGCTCGCTCCGGGTCTCGACGCCGACCTGGTGCTGCTGGGTGAGGACGGCGCCGGCGAGGTCCTGCTGACCGTGGTCGAAGGGCGAGTCGTCCACCGACACGGATAGCCCGGGACGGGCCGAAACGGTTGTTCAGTGCCGCGCTCAACCGCACATGTTGCGGTCGAGCGCGGCAGTGAGTCAGGCCGGTTCGCAGGTCGCCTGGCCGCCGCCTTCGGGGACAGTGCAGCGGTATTCGCCGGGAGCAGCCGTGGCGGGCGGCGTGGTCGGCTCGGTCGGGGCGCTCGGGTCGGCGGGCGGTGCTGGAGCAGCGGGCGGAGCCGGAGCGTTCGGGTCCACTGCGCCGGCGGCCCGGGAAGGTCTGCAGACGGCCGGGCCGCCACCCTCGGGGATCGTGCAGGTGAAGGATCCTCCGCTGGGCGCCTTCGTTCCGGGGACCGGCGCCGTGCAGGTGGACGGTCCGCCGCCGGCCGGCACCTGGCAGTGCCGGGTGCCGGGGGCGTTGGCGTAGTCGACGGCCGGTTCCGGTTCGCCGGTCGGCCGGCAGAGACCGAACCCCGACGCCGCCACCACGCAGTTCATCGGTGGGGTCTCGGTGACACCGTCGGCGGCGCCGCAGGTCACCGTGCCGGTCCCGGCTGTAGCTGATTGGTCCGGAAGGGTCGGGAAGAACGAGCACTGCACCGGCACGGCCTGACCGGTGCGGAGCGCTTCGTGCGTGAACGGCTCGTAGGCCCGCCGGACGATGACCTCGCCGATCCCGGCCTCGCCGCTGATCACGAGGACGGGAGCGCCCGGCTGGCCGGTGGAATGGCTCCGGCCCTTCAGGTTCACGCCGGTCTGGCGGTTGCCGAAGAGGTTGAAGGTGCCGGCGCCGACAGATGCCTTCGACTCGACGTCAGCGTCCCACGGCACCACGACGTCAATCTGGCCGACGCCCATGGTGATGTCGATCGGGGTCCGGCTCCCGGCCGGCAGCTGCAGCCGGGAAAGGTCGAGGTCAAAGGCGCCGACGGAGTGGCGGTACTTCGGCTCGAGGTCGCTCATGGCGATCGGCGTGACCGACCGGTCGCCCGCCTGTCCGTCGACCCGGCTCAGGGCAGCCGACAGGCTCATGGGCACGACGAGGAGTGCCATCGCGCCGATGACGGCCCCGATGCGGCGGCTGCGGACGAGGGTGTAGCCGAGCACGCCGAGGGCAGCCACGCTCGTGACGATGGGAAGCGCGGGCAGGTTGACGTTGACGGCTCCGCTGATCCAGAAGGCGCCGCCCACAATGAGCCCGGCCAGGAACCACAGGGCGACGAGCCAGCCGAAGGCCCGCACCAGCAGGAGGGGGCCGTTGGTGCGGGCGATCCGGGCGGCGGCCGAGGCGCGGGCGCTGAAGCCGGCCGAGCCGAACCCGGCTGACCCGGAGGTGGGCGGGGGTGGGGGACCGTAGGTGCCGGCAGTGGCGCCTGCACCGGCAGCACCGGGGCGGATCGTGGCCAGTGCCGTGCCGGGCGGGGGCGGTGTCGGCGGCGCCCAGGCCCCGGCGCCGGTGCCCGGCCCGCCGTCGAGAGTGGGCAGCCAGGGAAGGTGACGGCGGAAGACAAGGAGCAGGCCGCCGATCAGGAGCAGCAGGCCGAGCAGGGCTTCTCCGCCGTCGAACCCGGTGTCGTGGCCGATGCCGAGGATGTGGAGCGGCAATAGGCCGATCCCGATGAGGGCGGAAGAGAGGATCCCGAGGACGGCGCCGAGTACCTGGAGCACACCCAGCCCGCCTGCCACCAGCAGCCCGATCCGCAGGTACTTGCCTGTCGGTTCGGGGGCAGGCATGAGGTAACGCCCCTTGTCGGGGTTCTCCTCGGGGATCACAGCCCAGGCGATCAAGTAGGCGAGGATCCCCCAGCCCGTCAGGCAGCCGAGGATGATGGCGATCCGGACGAGCGTCGGGTCCAGGTTCGCGGCGGCCGCCAGTCCGCCGGCCACGCCGCCGAGCTTCCGCTCCTGTCGCGACCGCAGGATCTGGAACGGGGGGGTCCAACCGCTCCCACCGGCACCGGCCGGGTCGGGGTCGGCGCTGGGAGGCGGGGGAGGCGGGGGCGTCTGGTCGCTTTCGCGGGCCGGTGGTTCGCCGGAAGGTTCGGCGGCCGGATCGTGGGCGGCCGCCTCGGGCTGGCTGTCGGGCTGATCACCGGGCGGCGGGGACTGATTGGGTGTTTCGGGTTCCATGCCAGTGATCATCGGGCTTTCGAGGCGGCCGGAGTATCGGGGATGACCCTGGTCGTTCCCTGATCCCGGCACTGCGGTGGCGGGGGTATCCCTGATAGTCCGTGGACGCTGGGCGTGCGATCATCCGGACGATGAGTGAGCGTGGCCCGTTGTTCGTGACCGGCCTCACCCGGCGGCGTGAGGGCCGCTGGGTGGCCGGGGTCTGCAGCGGACTCGCCGCGGCTCTCGGCGTCCAGGTCGGCGCCCTGCGAGGGGTCGTCGTGCTGCTGTCACTGGGCAGCTTGCCGGCGGTGGCGCTCCTCTACGCGCTGGCCTGGGTCTTCGTGCCTCCGGAAGGAGAGGACGGCGGCGCCGGTTCCGGAGAACCCGGTGGCGGCCTCGTCATCGGCGGCCGGCCGGCCGACGCCGTCGACGCGGTCGGTGTCCTCGCCATCGTCTGCGGTGCGGTGCTGCTGCTCGGGCAGTTCACGGCCTGGCTGCCCGCCGAGGTCGTGGTACCGGCCCTCCTGGCGACGGCGGGCGCCGGTGTCGCCTGGGGGTGGGGAGGCCGCCGCGAGCGGCTGCGCCCGCTGTTTGTGGCGATCGGTGTCAGCCTCGTCTTCATCGGAGGCTTCGCCACGCTGGCCGCCCTGGGCGATCTCCGGTCGATCGGCCGCAGCGCCGCCGGAGCCGCCGTGCTGATCGCCGGGGCGGTGCTGCTCTTCGGGCAGTGGATGGCCCGCCTCGCCCACAACCTGACCGCCGTTCGGCGCCAGCGCATCAGGTCGGAGGAACGGGCCGATGTCGCCTCCCACCTT
>JAICGL010000163.1 GCA_025923175.1 Acidimicrobiia bacterium | reverse complement strand
TACGTGTCTCGGAGCCGGAGATCATTGAATGGTGCAGGAGCCGAGTCGCCGGCTACAAGCGTCCGATCCCGATCGCTTCGTCGGAGTCAGCCGAGCAGGGTGGCGATCACCTCGCCGCCCCGCAGGACGGTGATGTCGCCGTCGGCCGAGACCTTGAGCACGATCTCGGCGGACTGCGAGAGGGTGGTGGCGGCGGCGGTGCGGGCCCCTTCGTGCTGGCTGTCGGAGCTGGTGACGATGGCGCCGTAGGCGAGGAGGTGTCCGTCACGGTCGAGAATGGTTGCGCCGTCGAGGGCGGCGAGCCGGGCCAGGGTCTGGGCGTCGAGATCTTCGGCCTCGATGAGGTGATGCAGCCGCGTCTCGGCCTGCATCGCCATGGGGTCGAAGAAGTTGCGCAGGTCGTAGCGGTCCTTCGGGGAGACGATCCCGTCGAGGCGCTTGGGGTCGTCGACGATGGCGAAGATCGCTCCGTTCCGCTGAGCGGAGATGATGAACGCCGCCTGGACGACGACGTCGGCGGTGGCAGCGTTGCCGCCGATGGCGTTGGCGATGGCCGCCGCCAGGGCCAACGGGAACGTCGTCCAGTGCTCCGCCCGCCGCATCAAGAGCGGGTCGCCGCCCGCGAAGACCCAGATCGTGCGATCGGCCCGGAGGAAGAACCCGACGCCGCCGAGACGCCGCGTGGCCTCGGCCACGAGCGACCCGCTGTGTGAGAACTCGGAAGAGTAGGCGTCGACAGCGCCGCCCGACTGAGAGATCAGACGGTCGAGCCGATGGCTCTGCAGCTCGGTGCGGGCCCGGCCCTGGCGGTCGACGACCAGGAGTGCCCGCTGCCCGTCGAACAGCAACGGGGCCCGCTTCACAGTGCGCAGATCGCGGGGGTAGCGGAACTCCAACCGGGGTGCGTCTTGGAGCACGTCGGTGATGATCACCCCGTGGGTGAGATCGTGGGACTCGACCCGTGTCCCGCTCAGCTCGATGAGGAACTCAACCGTTTCGGCAATCAGGTTGTTTCGGTGCGCAGGGCCGCCCCAGGCGTGATGCCGGCCGAGGGCCTCAACCACGATCATGTCTCGCAACGCGCGGCGCAGGGCCGGACCGAGCGGCCCCGGTTGGCTGCCGGCGAGGGTCCAGAACGACGCCGCGACGCGCAGCCCTGCGTCGGGGAGAAGGCGAAGGATATCCAGGAGCGGGCCGATTGCCGGTGTTGCCAGCGGCGCGATGCGCTCCGCTAACCGGACGGTGAGTGTGGCTTTCCATCCCGGAGGCCCAGCACCCACGGCGCTCGCGGTGCCCGGTCCATCCGTTACCGGCGGTAACGGGGCGTCATCGGGGGAGTAGCGGAGTTCCACTGAGCTGCCGCCCAGGATCTCGGCGATCGAGGCCGCGACGGCTTCGCCGATGAGATCCGAGGGCATGCTGTCGACCGTTGAGGTGACCGCCGAGGACACGTTCTCCAGTCTTGCCGAGTCGTCACGCGTAGTTTGCTTGAAATTTCAAGCGACTGGGTACTGTATCCCGCAGTAGCCGAGCAGCACGAGCAGCAGGGGGACAAGGAGGCACAGCCAGTGGGTCCCCCCGTCGAAGCTCCGTTCAGCCCGGGCTCATTCGTTGCCTTCCTCAGCGAGAACATCTGGCTGAGCGATGGCCGTCGGCTGACCGTCCGGCCGATCCAGCCGGAAGACGCCGGCCTTCTCATCGAGTTTCACGAACGGCTTTCGCCGCAATCACGCTATCTACGGTTCTTCAGTCCGGTCCCTCACCTCTCTCCGAAGATGGCGGAGTACCTGGCGGGCGTCGACTTCGTCGACCGCTTCGCGCTCGTGGCCTCCGCCGATGAGGACGGTGTGGAGCGGATCGTGGCGGTTGCGCGGTTCGACGTCGCCCCGGACGATGTCGTCGCCGAGATGGCCCTCGTCGTGCGGGATGACTACCAGGGAGTCGGCCTCGGCACGGCAGTGTTCGGCCGACTCCTCGAACTGGCCCGGGCTCGGGGCATCCGCCGGCTCACGGGCAGCGTCCTGGCTGAGAACCGGGGCATGCTGCAATTGCTGCGAAATCACGGGATCAGCGCCGGCCAGGCGGAGGCCGGCGTCGTGCAGTTCGGCATCCCGGTCGACGACCCACCCTCGGTCATGACAGTTCTCGCCCTCGTGGCCCGGCTGCAACGTCAGCGCGGGCCCGGGGCGTGAACGACGACTTCGGTTCGACGGGGATCGCCGCAATCAGGCTCCGTATTCGTTGAGCGGGAAGTGGCGGGGCTTCTTGCCCGTGGCCCGGGCCCAGGCGTTGGCGGCGGCGGCCGCGGCCGCCGAGACGCCCAACTCGCCGATGCCTCCGGGAATGGCGTTGGACGGCGGCAGGATGTGACAGCTCATTTCCAGGGGTGAGTCGAACATCCGAGACCACTTGTAGTCGTGGAAGTTCGACTCCTTCGTCGCCCCGTTGTTGACGTGGAGGCCGGCCCGGAACACGAGGGCGAAGCCATCCATCGCCTGGCCGAACAGGCTGGACTCGGCGGCCTTCGGATTGACGCAGTAGCCGCTGTCGAGCGCCCACGTGCATCGGGTCATGCGGGGTTCGCGGCCTCGCACGTCGATCTCCATGATGCAGGCGACGATCGACTTGTACTCGTCGTTCATGCCGATGCCCTGGGCGACGCCCGCGGGCACCTGCCTGCCCCACTGCGCCTGCTGGGCGCCCGTCTGGAGCACCGCCCGGTGCCGATCACTGTCCAGCAGATCCATCCGGAACTCGAACTCGTCACGGCCGAGTTCTCGGGCGATCTCGTCCAGGACGATCTCATTCACCGTGTGGATCTGACCGACATAGACATTCCGCCACACGCCGGTGGGCTTGGCCAGTAGTCGCTGCTTGAGCGTGATGGTCGTCGGGCCGGTCTTGTAGAAGAGCTTCTGTGTGTGCGTGAAGTAGTACTGGCACGTACCTTCGTTGTCGTATTCGGTGAGGTATCCCGAGATGGCCTCGCCGAGGCCGTGACGGACGTCGAGTTCCGAGCAGGCCATGCGGTGCTCCCAGGCCACGATGTCCCGGTCGGCGATCGTGGCCTTGACCTTGTGGAGGGACACCGGGCGGCACCGGCCGTGCTTGATCGCTTCCTCCCGAAGCCATCGCAGCTTGACCGGCCGGCCGATCCGCTGCGAGACCTGCGCGGCCATGACCTCCTGGTCGTGGAAGTTGTGCCGGCCGAAGGATCCGCCTCCCGGCACGCAGTGCACGGTGACCTGCTCGACCTTCATGCCCAGAGTCTCGGCGAGGCGGCGCTGCAGCGTGTTCGGAACCTGCGGCGCGCCCCACACCTCGGCCCGGTCGGACCGGACGTCAGCGACCGCATTGTTCTCGTCCAGGGGGGCGTGCGGCACGTAGGGCCAGCGAAAAGTTGCTTCAACGCCCTCGCCCGGTGAGGTGATCCGGTCGATGATCCCCTCGAGGAGGTCGTCGATCTGGGCGTCCGAAAGATGATCCATCGGGCCGGCGCTCCACGTGATGCCCAGGGCGTCCTTGGCCTTCCGGGCGATGCCGAACGTTTCGGCCGACACCGCGACCGCCTCGGGAATCAAGTAGTCGGGCATCCCCGGGACCAGGGTGACGGCGATGACCCCCCGGATCCTCCTGGCCTCGGAATCATCGATCGACACCACCGACGCGCCGTGCGTCGCCGGCATGGCCAGCACCGTTGGCACCGCACCCTCGACGTCAAGGTCCATGGCGTAGGGATACGTTCCCTGGACGATCTTCTCGATCCCGTATCGCACGTGGGGTCGGCCGATGATTGTGAACTCGTCGCTGGTCTTCGGCTTCGCCGGCTTGGCCGATGGGAGATTGGCTGCCTCTTCGGTGAGTCCACCGTACGAGACCGCCCGCCCGTCGGCGGCGACGACGTAGCCCTTCTCGGTGCGGAGGCGGCTGACCGGGACCCCAAGCCGGGCGGAGGCGGCGGCGAGCAGTTGCCCCCGCATCTGCGCAGTGATCAGCCGCGCCGGGTCCCACAGCGCCCGGGTGGTGTGCGATCCGGCGGTGATCTGGGCCGCGCCCCGCTGCTGCTCGGCCGGCGACAGCATGACGTCCACGTTCTCGAACGGGACGTCGAGTCCTTCTGCGACCAGCATGGCGATCGTGGTCATGAACCCCTGGCCGATCTCCATCCTGGGGCCTTCCAGGTGGACCCGGTTGTCGGGCTGGATCTCGATCTTGAGGTCGTAGACCGTCGGCTGCTGGCTGAGGATGAAGACGTCGGTGAAGTCGAGCTCGTCGGGGACTTCCTCGGTCTTCGTCGGGAATGCCCCGGCGCCGCGGGGACGTCCGAGCCGGATCCCGACGGCCAGGGTCGGTCCTCCGATGACGAATGCCTTCAGGACTTCACGGCGCGCCACGAGGGCGTCGAGTGCGGACATCAAGCAAGCCTCCCCGCTGGTGCCTTCGAGGCGACGATAGGCACCCGGGCTCCCGCTCACATCCGTACCGGCTACGGACCAGGGTGCGGTCCCCTTGTCCGGACCCGTTCGGCGAGGCCCATAATGCGACGGTGTCCGACCTCGGCATCGCGATGAACCGGAGGAGCGTCGGTCGCGAGCGTGACCTCGAGACGCTCACGGCCGAGCTCGCCCGCTCGGCGGCGGGCACGTTCCGGACGGTGCTCGTGAGCGGCGATCCCGGTATGGGCAAGACCCGCCTGGCCCACGAGCTGCTGTGCGCCCGGCCGAGTGGCGCCATTGCGCTTCGCGCCCGGGGCAACGTCCTCGGAGCCACCGTGCCGTTCGGGCTGTGGGCGGAGGCGTTCGAGGGTCATCTGCGCGGCCTTCCGCCTGAGGGCGTACGGTCGCTCTGCGGCGGCTTCGCCGACGATCTCGCCGCGCTGTTGCGGAGCGCAGCGGTGGTGACCGGTGCCCGGGCCGCCGAGCCGCCCCGCGCCCGTCTGCTGGAGAGCCTCGCCGTCCTGCTGGCGAACATGGCCGATGCGGGCCCGGTCGTCGTCATCCTTGACGACGCCCATCTCGCCGACGCTTCTTCGTGGGAGGCTCTCCACTACTGCGCGCGCAACCTCCGGTCGTCGCCGATCCTCGTTGTCGTCACAGCCCGCCCGGCTGAACTGGGTGGCCAGCCCGGTGCCCTTCAGGTCCTGTTCGGCCTCGAGCAGGACGGCGACCTGACCCGCGTCGACCTGGGCCCGCTCGCCCCCGACGCGGTACAGGAGTTGGCCGAAGCCGTGCTCGGTATCCCGCCGCCGGCAGCGCTCGTCGCCTGGCTCGACGAACGTGCCCGGGGAAATCCGCTCTTCATCGTCGGACTCCTTCAGGCGCTCCAGGAGGAAGGGGCCGACCTGGCCGCGCCGCGGCTCCAGCGTCTTCCGGAAGGGTTGACGGAACGGGTCGGGGCCCTGCTCGACGGGTTGGCCGAGTCGGCTCGCGAGACGCTGGACCTGCTGGCCACTGCCGGTCGGCGTGTCGACTTCGCCGAGCTGGTGCTCCTCACCGGCCGTCCCGGTCACGACCTCGGGCCCGTCCTCGACGACCTGGTGCGGGCCCGCCTGGTCAGCGCCGACGAGCGGAGCGGGGAGCTCGGCTTCGAGGTCGCCCACCCGCTTGTCCAGGAAGCGATCTACCAGAGGCTCGGTGCGACCCGTCGCCGGGCGGTCCACAGTCGTGTCGGTCGCTCGCTGCTCGCCATCGGGCGCCTCGGTGAGGCCGCGCCGCACATCGCCCGATCGGCCGAAACGGGCGACGCCGATGCGATCGAGGTGCTCTGCCAGGCGGTGCGGCAGGCGGAAGCCCGACAGGCCTACCGCGAGGCGCTCATCATCCTCGCCAGTCTCACCGAGGTTCTGCCGACCAACGATCAGCGGTGGCTGGGTGTCCTCGACAGCATGGTCCTCGAGGCCGACTGGATCGTCGACCATCGCGCCGATGTGTACGGAGCCGTAGCGGTCCCCGCGCTGCGAGCCATCGACCAGATGCTGCCGCCGTCAGTCGATGTGGCTCGCCGGGCGGCCCTCAAATACCGGCTGGGGACGTTCCTGACCTGGGGGACGGGGGAAATCGAGGAGGCTGAGCGGGTCAACGGCGAAGCCCGGCAACTGTTCGAAGCGGCCGGCGACCCGTCGGGAGCGCTGCTGGCCGCCCTCGAGGATGCGTTCATCCGCTTCGCGGGCGGCGACGCATCCGCCTGGGGGTCGATCAGCCGTCAGGTCGCCGAGCAGGCCGCGGCCGCCGGCGACCCGCTCGTGACCATGCACGCCATCGGCCGCGGGATCGGATTCGGCGCGCTCACGCTCGGCGCCTTCGACGAAGCCGAGGCCGCCTTCCGACAAGCAGTGACGCTCGCCCGCCACAACGGGAGACCGTATTTCGAATCGCTCAGCCAACTGGCGCTTGGTCTGACGTTGGGCCTGCAGGGCCGGATCGACGAGATGGAGCCCTTCCTCCACGACGCCAAGGCCGTCAATCCGTGCTGGCAGGAGGGCTGCATCCTCGAATTCGAAGCCGTGGTGCGCTGGCTGGCCGGCGACTACCAGGCCACGCTCCGGTGTGTGCGGGAGTCGGTGGACTGGAACCCCGCCGGGATGAGCCGCCGCCGGGGCTTCGCAACGGCGTTCGGAGCCCTGGCGGCAACAGAGTCGGACCGCCCGGCAGAGGCGCAGTACTTCCTGGCCGTCGGCCACGCCGCTTATGAGGAACGGCCCTTTGCGATGTACACCGACCTGGTGTCGGTCGCTCGGGCTGTGTACGACTGGCGGAACCGGCGCGACCCGGACTGCCCGGCCGCGCTCGACAAGGCCGCCACCCGGATGCTCGAAATGGAAGCTTGGCCGTGGGCGGCGTTCGCCCTCGCTTACCTCGGCGACATCGGCGTCGAGAGCCGCCGGCGGGACGTGACCGCCCGGGCCGCTGCCGGTTTGGAAGAAACGGCCCGCCGGCTCGATCGCGATCTCTACCGGGGGCTGGCGGCCCTGGGCCGCGCCGGCGACGAGCTCGTGGCCCAAGAGCACACGGAGGCCGCAGCCGCGGCCACGGAGGCGGTCGAATGCATTCCGGCCGCGTGCCGGGTGTTCTCCGCCCGGGCCGGCGAACTCCTCGGGCTCGCCTTGTTGCCGCTGGACCGCCCGGCGTCCCGGCGCGCACTCGAAGCTGCAGCGGCGCAATACGACGCGTGCGCCGCCACCGTGCGGCGCGACAGAGCACTGGACCGACTGCGCCGCTTCGGCCATGCCGGCAAACGAGCCGCCGCCTCCCTCGGCGACTCCACCCTCACCTCACGGGAGCAGGATGTCGCGCGCCTGGCGGCAACGGGCCAGACCGCCCGCGAGATCGCCGATAACCTCGTGATCGGCACCCGGACCGTGGAAACCCACCTGGTCCGCGTCTACGCCAAGCTCGGCGTCGGATCCAAACGCGAGCTCACCCGACGCGCCGCCGAACTCGGCCTCCTCACCGACCGGTAACGGCCGTGACGTCGACCGGGATCCCTGACAGGCGAGGCATTCCGGTGAGGGCTTCGACGTCGTCGGTGGCCGAGGTCAGGCGGTTGACGCCGGGGGTGGACCAGGCGTGGGGAAGGGAGACCACGCCCGGGCGGATCGTGTCGGTGACGTCGACGGCGGCCTCGGTCGAGCCGTGCCGTGAAGCGATGCGGACATGTTGGCCGGGGGCGAGCCCGAGCCGGGCTGAGTCGTGGGGGTGTATCAGCAGGGCCGGAGGTGCGGAGCCATCGCGCAGCATCGAGTTGGTCTGGCGGAGCTCTCGGCGGTTCACCAGCACCAGCTCCGGCTCCGCCGCCGCCGACTGCCAAGCGTGCAACTGGTCGACCAGCTCCGGTGGGGCGAGGTCGAGGATGCCGCGAGGGAGGCGCTTCGGGATCAGCCATCCGGGTGCGGGTATGTCGGTCGGGGCGGCCCCGGAGGGCGCGGCGCGCAGCGTCTCCCAGGGCACCCGGGAGCGGCGGGCGGCGGCGGCCAGGATCGCGTCGTCGGCCTCGGCTTCGAGCTCGGCGAAGCCGGAAAGGCCGAGGCGGCGGCCGAGACCGGCGAAGATCCGCCACATCGGCGGGCGGCCCGGGGGCGGCGGGACGGCGGCCGGGCTGTACTGCACGAAGGGGAACGGGAAGTAGAGGTCGAGGACCGACGTCAGGTCGGACCGCTCCAACTGCCCGGCCACCGGCAGCACGTGGGTGGCGACCTCCGTCGTCTCCGTCGCCCGGATGTCGCAGACGGCCAGCACGTCGAGGGCGGCGAAGGAACGGCGCAGCCGGTCGGAGTCGGGCAGCGTCGTCAGCGGATT